>DUGO01000208.1 GCA_013331375.1 Candidatus Methanoperedentaceae archaeon
CTCCCGTTCTATACAGGGTTCAGGGGTGCGCTTACTGGAAAAGGCACGCTTCCACATCTTAGGGATGACGAGCTTGACAGCGAAAAGGCGGTGGAAACCGCAGGCGCTGTGTGGGTGCCTGCACGCAACATGGTGTTCCTCTCGATTGGCGCAGCATTCGCAGAGAACTTCGGCTGCGAGCTCATAACCACGGGGTTCGACAGGGAAGAGGCTGCGACCTTCCCTGATAATACGGTTGAGTTCATAGACAGGTTCAACCGCGCACTTGAGTACGGCACGCTCTCAAGACCTGTAGTGTTCGCCCCGCTGAAGGACATGGATAAAAAGGACATCGTGCGCCGCGGGATAGAGATACACGCGCCGCTTGAGCTCTCATGGTCGTGCTACCTGTCCGGCGAAAAGCCGTGCGGCTCCTGCGAGTCGTGCGTGCGCAGAGAGCGGGCATTCAGGCTCGCAGGCATCGAAGACCCGCTCATCAGTTGAATCAGGGAACTTTCAGTCAGGATTATGCAAATTCTGGTTTAGATGCGCCCATTCCTCTTTTCGCGCATTAAGGTACGGGATTGCATTGCTGAGAGTGACAGCCGCCGACACGCGCACTGCCATATCCGCATCCCTTGTCAGGCACAGGATATCTTCCCACGCCTGCTGCTTGTCAGGCATTTCCTGGAAGCTGTATCTTAAAAGCGCGACAGCTTCTTTGCGTTCTTCAACACGGCTGCTCCTGGATTTCCTGTGGATTTCAGTTTGGGTTGCCACCTTGTTACCCCTCTTTATAATAATATAAGCTGGTATTTAAAAAGCTTTCGCTTATCATGATGAGCAGATATTAGCAATGCAGTCATTGCACTGACGAACGGCACCCAAATGCTTTTTCCTTTATGGCGCTCATTAGGGCGTCGTGAGCATTGAAGACGAAATCCGTGCAGTTGAAGAAGAAATACGAAACACGCAGTACAACAAGTCGACCGAATCGCATATCGGCAGGCTGAAGGCAAAGCTTGCGCGCCTGAAGGATGAAGCTGCAAAAGTCACATCAAAAGCCACAGGAGCCCGGTTCGCAGTACGAAAATCGGGTGATGCGACCGTGGTCATAGTCGGACCCCCCTCCGCAGGCAAATCAACCCTGCTTAACATGCTGACAGGCGCGCACTCTCCCGTCGGCGATTACCCGTTCACCACAGTCGAGGTCATACCAGGCGTTTTTTCCCACAAGGGAGCGCGCATACAGGTGCTCGACCTGCCGGGACTTATAGAAGGAGCCGCATCCGGCAGGGGCAGGGGCAGGGAGATACTTGCGGTCATAAGAGGCTCTGACCTCGTACTGATACTTCTTGATGTGTTCGATATATCAGGACTTGGCGCCATACAGAGGGAGCTGCATGAAGCCGGGATAAGAATAAACATCCGCCCGCCGGATGTGACCATTAAAAGGACGGGGCGGGGCGGCGTCACGGTCAGCAGCACGGCAGGCGCAGCGGGTCTCCACCCCGAGCTCATAAAATCGATCCTGGGCGAGTACAAAATACACAACGCAGACGTCACGATACGCGAACCCGTATCAATGGAGCGGTTCATAGACGCGCTCACAGAGAACCTGATTTATATTCCCGGGATTGTAGTCCTGAACAAAGCCGAGCTTGCAGACGACGCCCTGATGCAAAGATATAGGAGGGAGATACCGGATGCGTTTTTCATTTCAGCTGTGAAGGGCACCAACATCGAAGCCCTGAAGGAAGAGCTCTACCGGCGGCTCAGGTTCATCCGCATATACATGAAGCCGCAGGGAGGTCAGGCTGACATGACCGAGCCCATGATACTCAAGAGCGGCGCAACGATAGGCACCGCCTGCGACTGGATACACAGGGATTTCAGGCAGAAGTTCAGGTATGCGCTCGTATGGGGAAAATCAGTAAAACACATGGGGCAGCACGTTGGCATTGACCACAGGCTCATAGACGGGGATGTGGTCACCATCATAACAAGGAAATAACTAACAAAATCCTGCTATCCGAGCTTTGCAGCCGCTCCCCTGACCNNCCCTGTGAATGCAGACTATCTCGTTTATTTTCTTTGTATCTGCGCCCGCAAGGTAGCTGAAATGATATCTCGCCCCGCCTCCTGACAGCTTTGCAACCTGCTCAGCCGCTACAGCAGGGATGCTTCCCGCCTCAAATTCCCTGACAAAGTCATCAATGCGGTCTCCCCTCTGCACCGCATCCGTAAGCACCTTCAGGAAACGCATGTCTGTCGTGGCAAGACCCACACCGCCATACGGCACTGAGTACTCGTTGCCGTTGAAGGTGACAGATAGCCCGCCGCCTGCCCTGACGTAATCAAGCATCTTGTAGTCTGTGATAGAGTCGCCCACTACAACCACATCGCTGAGCTCTGCCCCGCTTTTCTGAGCGAGCTCCCTCACTGCCTCAACCTTCCTCGAACCTCCTACAACCCGCACCCTCTCAAGCACGCTGCCGTATCCTGTGAGCGGCAGCTCCTCGAAAAAGAACCGGTCGAGCATCTCAACCATGCGCGCCTCATCGCTCCCGCCGGCGCGGAGCGCCAGGAGCTTTTCCTGCGCTCTCTTTATTAGCGCAATGTCTTTCCCCGATAACGTGGAGGCAAGCGCTTCAAGCTCAAGCCTTGTGCACCTGATGTCTTCCGGCGGCACGCCAATCTTTTTCCCTATATTATACGCATGCTGCTCGTAGCTTGTGGATATGACAAAGACCTTCCAGCCATCGCGCCTGAGCATGGATACAATCTCTTTTGCCCCGTCAATGACCTTAGCCTGCCCTGATACCCTGCGGATGTCTTCGGATGTGATGCCGCTGGCGATGAAGAACGGTACCACGAGAGCGAGGGTGTCGCCCGGCTCATAGCCCTCCCTCTGCTGGAGAGTCAAAAAGTCGTCGTACCTGCTCAGCGCCTCGAATAGCTCATGCCCGCTCTTCGCAAGCCCCATCACTTCGTATGCATTGTCCTGGGGCGAGAGCGGACCTTCGAGGTCGAAACAGATGACCCGTGCCAGGGCTATCTCCCCAGCACTATCTCCATGGCTGATACGTTCGATTCCCCTTTCTCGGAGGGTATTTTCTCAGTGGAGATTTTGATATCCTTTATCCTGACATCGTTGAGAAACCTGTTCTTTGATACCTCTGCCACGTCAACTGCCCTTGATATTGCCCGTCCCCTCGATTTGATGGTTACTTGCTGTGCGCCGTTGTTGAACTGTGTGACCACTGCGAGAACATAGTTCATCACTGGTTTG
>DUGO01000142.1 GCA_013331375.1 Candidatus Methanoperedentaceae archaeon
TGTTCAAAAAGGTTGATTGAGGCGAGAATATGGCAACGCTGGCAATAATATACGGTACCGGTTTCGGCAACACGGGCATCATGGCAAAAGCCATCGAGGAGGGTGCGAAGGGCGCCGGGATGGACGTGCTCATGAAAAAGGTGGACGAGGCTTCGCCTGCTGATGTGGAGGGCGCGGACGCAGTCGCCATCGGCTCCCCCACGTACAGGGGCGCAGGGATGCCCACTGTGATTCGGTTCGTTGAGGGGCTTGCGAAGCTTTCGCTCAAGGGAAAGGTGGCTGCGGCTTTCGGCTCATACGGCTGGAGCGGTGAGGCTGCGCAGGTCATAACAAAGATGCTGAAAGGCTACGGCATGGATGTCATCGAGCCGCCGCTGCGCATCAAGCGCATGCCTGAAGCTGCGGGGAAAGAGGAGTGCAGGAAGCTCGGGAAGATGATTGCGGAGAGGGTGAAGAAATAAACCATCCAATAAGGGCGCAGCAAAATTAGTGTCTTTCGAGCAGTTCCAGGACGATTTTGTCCTTTACCTGTTCAACCTCTTTTTTGAGATTCTCAAATTGCTTCTTACCGAGAATTTCCTCAAGCTCGTTGAGATTTGACTCGGTTGTCCTTATGTTCGGGTCTTTTAGCTCTTCGTATATTTTTCTTGCGAGCAGGCAGCATGCAATGGCTCCCTTGTATTTTTTTATTTTTTTCAGGGCGACGCCGAGATTGTTCAGGCGGTTTCCCTCACCGCGCCTGTCACCAATCTCGCGTGATATTGCAAGTGCCTTCTCATAGTACTCGATGGCTTTTTCCACCTGACCAAGATGGCTGTACGCATTACCCAGGTTCCCGAGATCCGCTCCTTCACCGCGCCTGTCGCCAATCTCGTGTGATATTGCAAGTGCCTTCTCATAGTACTCGATGGCTTTTTCTACCTGACCAAAATGGCTGTACGCATTACCCAGGTTCCCGAGATGGTTTCCTTCACCGCGCCTGTCGCCGATTTCGCGAGATATTGCAAGCGCTTGCTCGTAGTACTCGATGGCTTTTTCCGCCTGACCAAGATCGCTGTACACAAGTCCCAGGTTCCCGAGCCATGCTCCTTCACTGCCCCTGTCGCCTATCCTGCGGGCAATATCGAGTGCCTTCTCACTGCATTCTATGGATTTCCTGTACATGCCAAGCTGGTCGTACAGTATCCCGAGCGAACCGAGCAGGTAACTGCTTACTTCATCCTCACCGGATAGCTCGGTGAGCAGCTTCTCCTTGAGTTCAATACTGCTCTTTATCTCCTCAAGCGTCCTGTATTCTGTCTCAAGCGCAAACTCGATGAGTTCAGGTCTTCGCTCCTCAGTAAGAGGTAATTCAGTGAACTCCACCACGCGATTCCTGAACGCAAAGAAATCCGGCGCTTCAAGGCTTATTCTCGCAAGCTCCTTCTCAGTCACCCAGAATACCACCTTCACTTTCTGCTCAACAAGCTCCTCTCTCTTGAAATTCAAAAAATTCAGGGCTTCAGGGAATCCCTGCTCCATATTATGCACAAGAAAAACGGTACTGTCAGATACATTAGATGAGAAAAAAGCTGGCAGGTCCCTGTTCCTCCCTGCATCGACATCAACCACCGAGAGTTCATTATCCTTCAATGCAACCTCTATCATGCGTTGGGCATCCCTGCGCGTGAACTCACTCAGGTACAGCGCAAATAGTATTGAGGGCTTGCCATATCTGTGTGCGCGGGTCAGGTACTCAGTTATGCGCGCAACGCGCTTATTCAGTTGTTCTTCAGGTGCGCTCATTTCTTCAGCAGCTCTTCAATTACGGGGTGCACATCGCACCAGGGCTCGTCATTCACGTATTCAAGCACGCTCAGGTTATGCAGCAAATGTCCTATCTTCTCAATACCCCGCATCTCATTCATATCGCATATCTCTTTGAGAATTTCGTAATCCCCGGTCGTCAACTGGCGCTTGAAATCCCCGCGCAGCTCACGTTCAGCCCGTTCAACATCCTCTTTTATTATTTTCGTTCTCCCCTTCTCGATTGCGCTGTCGGCTGCAATTTGCATTATGCGCGCGTTCTCCCTGAACACACCTGCGCCTATTCCGATGGCGTGGTCAAGAGCGTCATCATTAATGAGCTCTTTTTCCATTCTCTTGTATACAAAACTCTTCATCAGGGCATATCCTTTTTCATCAATGCTGTTCCTGTCCCCCTTTGCGTGCAGCTTGATATTGGGCAGGAAGTATTTGGATTCCTTCAAAACCGTAAATTCCTGTGTGAAGTATATGGCTATCGGTACAGTGAACACGATATAGCATGACGGCTGCGTAATTGCTGTGAAGTTGTTGTAAAATATCTTCTTTGCCTGGTCGAGCAGGGGCTTATCCAGGTCATCTATCAGTATCAGGACTTTCCTTTTTTCCCTGCCTTCAATATCTGCTATGATAAGGTTGATCTTCTCTATCAGCTCAGAGAGCTTTGGCTCTATCGTCTGCCTGATGGTCTTGCGCGTGCTATCTTCTGCCTTTATTTTTCCAAGAATGGAGACAAAGAAGGCTTTTAAGCCAGTTTCCGCTTCAACTTCTGCCGAAGTGGTGAGCGATTCTTCCTTTTCAACTATACGGTTTTTCCATGCATTGAGGTCTTTGATTAGTTCGGGTCTCAGCTTCTTTCCAGCTTCCATGTATTTGATATATAGCTCGGCGCCCATGGAAAAGAGCACATCCACATAGTCAAGGTTATTGACATCGCAGACCTCTCTCACAGAATATTTCACAACAAAGAATTTCTTTTGTATCTCAGCATCCGCTTCAAGCCGGTTGAGTTCTGTGGATTTCCCGCATCCCCTGTGACCCGAGAAGAAATACTNNCTTTGGAGGCTGCCTGTGTTCCCGGTTAAGAGCCCTTTTCAGCCTGTCAAGCGGTCTGTCTTCCCGCTCAACGTGGAACGGACAGTCGGCTGGCAATGTAAAGAACGGGTCAAAATTGCTCCATGCAAGGTCAAGATTATCCGCGACAACATATTCTTCCGGCATATTTCGCTCCTGAACAATCAAATTTAACTTAAACTGGCTCTGTTTACTCCAACCATAACCAATTACATAGGATTTATAATAAGTTTTTCCAAGATAACCCTATTTTGTCTCAGTTAATGATGATGACTTCCACCTCATCTCCTTCGCTGTATCCCTCAACATCCTCAGGCACCACAACCATCCCGTCAGCCCTCGACAGCGAACTCATGATGCCAGCGCCAGAGCTCATGAGGGGATACGCCAGCCCGTCCTTCAGCGTCACCCGCACGTATGTCCTGTAGCCCGTGCGCGATGCTATCTTTTCCCCCAGGCGCGCCCGGCGCGTGAATAGGGGAAGTTCCCTGCCAGAGAGCTTCCGCAGCGCGGGCAGGGCGAAGGTAAAGAGCGCGGCAAAGCAAGCCACAGGGTACCCGGGCAGGCATATCACAGGCTTCCCGCCCACTGCACCGAGCCCGGTCGGCTTTCCCGGGCTCATCGCCACGCCGTGCACAAGCAAACTGCCAAGCGAGCTCACGACCGCAGGCGCATGGTCGCGGGCGCCGACTGAACTGCCGCCGCAGATGAGTATCATATCAGCATCCTGATGCGAGGCGATGGCACGCTTCAACAGCGCGGGGTCGTCTCTTATTATCCCGCTTTTCACCGGAATCCCGCCCCACTGTCCGATGTACATGCCCGCCATGAGGCGGTTGGTCTCGATGGCTTCTCCCTCACGTGGTTCCTGTCCGGGAGGCACAAGCTCGTCGCCAGTCGGGATGATGACTGCGACCGGGCGCCTCATCACCTTTACATTTCCAATACCGAGCGCAGCAAGCACGGCAGCATCGCATCCCCGCAGGAGGTGCCCTTTCCTGAGCACGGTCTCACCGCTTTTTATGTCCTCGCCCCTCTCACCCAGGTTCTCAAACGGCGCCACAACAGCGAAAACCTCGACCATCGAGCCCCTGGTACGGGTATCCTCAAGCATGACCACTGCATCGAATCCAGCAGGCACGGGCGAGCCGGTGTGCACGCGCATGCAGACGCCTGCTGCCACTTCGCTCCCCACCGCCAGCACAACCGGCGAGGAAGGCGCAGCCCCGCCAGTATCCTGCGACCTCACTGCATAACCATCCATTGCAGCCCGCGTGTAGTTCGGGACATCCCGCATAGAAACAATGTTTTCCGCAAGCACCCTGCCGCAGCACTGCTCAAGCGTGACCGCTTCTGCATCCCGTATCTGCGTTACCACTCCCAGGAATATTGAAAGCGCCTCCTCGACTTGCGTGACCTGCCTGAAAAGCCCGCCCGAGACCGGCGGGAATATGGCGAGCTCGTCACCCTCGTGGAGTTCTGTGTCAAGCCCCCTGTATTCCTTTATGGTTTTCCCGTTCAGGAAGATGTGCACGAAAGCCCTGACCGAATCCCCTTCAAAGATGAGCGGCGAAAGCGCAGGATATCTTTTCACGAGAATGGCAAGTGCCTCACGCACAGATGCCGCCTCTATTGATGCCTCTTTCGTGTTCGCTCTCTCCCTGAAAACTGCAAAGAGCTTGACCCTGACAGTCATGGTCGCATCTTGCTCATGGGCGATATTAAATGCTGCGTTATGCATAAACCATCAACTATTTGTGGTATAATGCGCACATGGAGCACGGCATGATATCGAAAAAGGACATCGAGCATGTGGGCTGGCTTGCACGCATCGAGCTGAGCGAGGAAGATAAGGAAAGGTACGCGCCAGTCCTTAACTCCATTCTTGGCTATTTTGAAAAGCTAGATGAGATTGAAACCGATGCCGAACCAATGTACCATGTGCTGCCCCTTAGCAATATCTTCAGGGAGGATATTACTACGGGATGCCTCTCGCAGGAAGAGGCGCTTTCCAATGCACCGAAGAAGCAGGACGGGTATTTCAGGGTGCCGAGGATGATGTGAATGGCATGGGGCATACACGAAGTCCGGGAAGAGATACGAGAGCGCGGAGCCGTCGAGATCGTAAGCCGGTACCTTGATAAGATCGAAAAGAGCAGGCTGAACTCATTCATAACCATCGCAAAAGACAGCGCACTTTTACAGGCAAGGAGAATTGATAAGGAAGACAGGGGAAGAGATAAGGGGGACGGCAGTGAGGGTGAGGGCGGCAGGCTTGCAGGCGTGCCGATTGCGATAAAAGACAACATCTCCACAAGGGGCATACTCACAACCTGCGCCTCACGGATACTTTCGGGCTATATCCCGCCATATGATGCCCACGTCATCACAAACCTGCTGAACGAGGGTGCAGTGATAGTGGGTAAGACGAACATGGACGAGTTCGCAATGGGAAGCTCCACCGAAACCAGTGCCTACGGCGCGACACGCAATCCTTGGGCGCCCGACCGCGTGCCGGGCGGCTCATCAGGCGGGAGCGCAGCCGCAGTCGCTGCAGGAGAAGTGCCAGTCGCCCTCGGCTCGGATACGGGCGGCTCGATACGCTGTCCTGCATCATTCTGCGGGATAGCGGGACTGAAGCCGACCTACGGGGCAGTCTCGCGATACGGTCTGGTGGCATACGCGAGCTCGCTCGACCAGATAGGACCGTTCGCATCTAATGTCTCGGACCTTGCGCTGCTCTTTGACATCATCTCAGGCATGGACCGCCAGGATTCCACTTCTGCTGATACGGAAAAGATCGGCGAGCCCGAAGCAGACATGAAAGGTGTCAGGATAGGAGTGCCTGGGGAATATTTCGGTGAGGGCATCGACACTGGTGTGGAGAAGGCGGTCTGGAATGCCATACATACGCTTGAAGGGCTTGGCGCATCATACACCGAGGTCGGAATGCCGCACACCAAGTATGCGCTTGCAGCCTACTACATTATCGCTATGAGCGAGGCATCCTCAAACCTTGCGCGCTTCGACGGCATGAGATACGGTCTGCGTACCGAAGATAAGGACTGGCATACGACATTTTCACAGATACGCGCAGCGGGTTTCGGGGAAGAGGTTAAGCGCAGGATACTGCTTGGCACATATGCGCTCTCGGCAGGCTATCATGAAAAATATTACCTGAAAGCCCTGAAGGTAAGGACGCTCATCAGGAACGACTTCGAGCACGCCTTCAAAAATGTGGATGTGCTCGCAGCCCCGACCATGCCTTTCCCTGCATTCAGGATTGGCGAGCGCATCAGCGACCCGCTCACGCTGTACCTCGCAGATGTGGATACCGTCGCAGTCAATCTTGCAGGCGTGCCTGCGGTATCGGTACCGTGCGGATTCACGCAGGGGCTACCCGCAGGTCTCCAGCTCATAGGCAGGCACTTTGACGAAAAAACTATACTGTCTGTTGCATACGCTTTCGAGCAGTCAACGGATTTCCATACAAAGCACCCGGAGGCTCTCTAATGGAAAACCCTGACGGCGTGATGATAGGGCTTGAGGTGCACGTCCAGCTCAATAAGCTGCGAACAAAGATATTCTGCGGCTGCCCAACGAACTATCATGATGATGCGCCCAACACGCACACCTGCCCCGTGTGCCTGGGACTGCCGGGCTCGCTCCCTGTGGTCAATAAAAAGGCTGTGGAGTTCGCAATAAAAGTAGGGCTTGCCCTGAACTGCAGTGTGCAGGAGTTCACCCAGTTCTACAGGAAGAACTACTACTATCCAGACCTGCCGAAAGATTTCCAGATCACCCAGTACGATTTCCC
>DUGO01000116.1 GCA_013331375.1 Candidatus Methanoperedentaceae archaeon
ACCCCCAGCTATATATATCTATGCTTTAAAAATTAAAGCGAAGATGATTATAATCATGTTAATGACAATCATGATGCCTTTAGAATATTACCAGAAAATGGTAATTGTAAGGTAGATTACGATCTTATTTTGCATAAAGGCACCACCTGGCGTGAGATATCAGGTAGCAAACAATATTATGCATAATAGTAAAGTATCCCGCATGGTTATGATAAAAGCTGCCTATAAAATCCTGGTACTGGGTATCATACTGTCCCTTATATATTCCCCGACTTTCCCTCTCCCGTTAATTGCAATTTTCGAAGGTTTTGCGCTTGCGCTATTTCTTGCATGGTTCATGTCGAAGCTTGACCTGAAACCAGAGAGCGCATTTGCTCTAATCTGGCTCAGCCTCCTCATGATAGGAGGCTTCAACAATATGCTGGAAGGATACTTTTTCACAAAAATATACAGTTCCATTGCATTGTTCACGAACCAGATGTTGAAATCTCTTTTCATGACCATGCTGGAAAGCGCATCGGCTGTGTTACTGCTGCAGCCTCACGGGAGCATGGGCGTCCTGGCAGCGTTGAGGAACCATCTGGCATCGAGGAGCAGGAGTTCCTGGGTGAAGCGAATGGTCATAGCATCGGCAGCATTTTTCCCCGTGTATTTCATTTTTGGCGCCATAGTGTCGCCGTTTGTGATCCCGTTTTATTCCCGGGCATCTTCAGGTCTGGTCATACCTCCAATCCAAACCATATTGGCACTTGAGCTTGGGAGGGGATTCATCTACACTGCTGTCCTGCTGGTTGTCTTTGCAGGACTCAAAGGTGATAGAAAACTGGACTTCCGGGTTGCATTCGCACTGCTCTACATCCCGGGGGCGCTCCTGCCACTGGTATCAAGCATGGTGGAGCTCAGTGTCATTTCACAGGTCGCGCCCTATCATATGGTTGAGCTGCTGGCGGATTCCGGGGTGTATGGGTTTATTGCAGCGCGTCTTCTGGGCGCAGGGAAGTGATATACCGGATGCCTGCGATTTTGTCAAGCGGCCTCTGCGTATATACTGTGCCCCAGCCCAAAATGCTGGATGAAATATAACGGCGGCCCGGTGTGACAATATCCATCTCCACAAAAGGGTACTCGAATCCCTTTTTTAGTGCAACTTTTGGATTTATTTCCAAAAATTCGGAGAAGGGCATTGTATCAACCAGCCGCTACCTCCCTCCACATCGTGCTCAACTAGGGTGCAGAAAGCGAACGTTTCAAATTTGACAGGATAACAGGATGAACAGGATTAAAAAAACATCCTGTCAATCCCGTTAATCCTGTCTGAAAAATCACTTCAATAAAAAACCGCAGATGAACGCTGATAAACGCAGATGCGCTTGCGCCGGATGCCAGGTTTGTTTATGATTCATAAACATTTTGTTTACAAATTATAAACTTATCAGGCGCTTTTCAATTTCGTTATGATTACCCGGCATTTTCGCACCTTACCTCGTTTTCATCATACCGCCCCGCACCTGCACTGCAGGCATAAATCGACTGCGGCAGGAGAAAAAACACAGAAAGCGCACGATGCTGCGCCTCCGTGTCTTCATAGGTATTTCAATTGTCCGTTACCGGAGTTCAATCCTTCTTCAGCCAGGGCATCATGGCGCGCAGCTCCTTACCCACCTGCTCCACCTGGTGCTCCCTCTCCTGCCGCTCAAGCGCATTCAATACGGGTCTGTTCGCCCTGCTCTCGAGCACGAACTCGCGCGCGAACTCCCCGCTCTGTATCCTGCGCAGCGCCTCTTTCATGGCTGCTCTTGACTGCTCGTTGATGATTTTCGGTCCAACGGTCAGCCCGCCGTACTCAGCAGTATTGGACACGTAGTACCACATCTTGCTCAACCCGCCCTCATGGATAAGGTCAACGATGAGCTTGACCTCATGCAGTGTCTCGAAATATGCGACCTCGGGCTGGTAGCCTGCAGCCACGAGCGTCTCGAAGGATGCCTTGATGAGGCACGTGATGCCGCCGCACAGGTCAACCTGCTCGCCGAAGAGGTCTGTCTCGGTCTCCTCTTTAAACGTAGTATCTAATACGCCCGCCCGCGTTGCGCCGATGCCCTTTGCATACGCCATACCGATGTCGCGGGCATTCCCCGTGGCATCCTGGTGGATGGCGATGAGCGCTGGCACGCCTATGCCCTCGGTGTATGTGCGGCGCACGAGATACCCGGGACCCTTGGGCGCGACCATTATCACGTTGACGTCTGATGGCGGTACTATCTGGTTGAAATGTATGTTGAACCCGTGCGAGAAGCACAGTGTCTTTCCCGCCTTCATATGCTGCGCGATGTCGCTCTGGTATATGAGCGGCTGGATCTCATCGGGCACGAGCATCTGGATGACGTCGCCCTTCTTTGCAGCGTCCGCGATGCCTGCGACTGCAAGCCCGTCACTCTTTGCCTGCCCCCAGGATTCCCCGCCCTTGCGTACACCCACGATTACGTTGAGCCCCGAGTCATGGAGGTTCTGCGCCTGACCGCTTCCCTGGCTTCCGTAGCCAATGACAGCAATCGTCTTATTCTCAAGCACGCTAAAGTCTGCATCCTTATCATAATATATCTTTACCATAAGTCCAGCCTCTGCTGGCTACTAAAGCGCGCACGGGTATTAAAGTTTTTTCAATGCATACCCGGCAAATCATAAAAGCTGGCTGTGCGCATCCCAAAAACGCATCTAAGACCGCTAAAGCCGCGGCTTGTCCAACGTGTCCTCAAACTTACCTACATTACTTCCGGGACGCGATATCTTCCGCCCCGGCATCACCAAGGATGCGCAAAATCTTCCCGCTCGCACCCGCGCCGCCGAATACGTCCTTCCTCGCAGAAGCGGGTGAAGCGCGTTTCACTGATTCGGAAATCGTCTCCTTATCAGCCCCGGCAAGCACATTCCAGCCGCCTTCCAGCGTTTCCACCCATTCGGTATTCTCACGGAGCGTGATGCAGGGCACTCCGAGCATGTACGCCTCTTTCTGCATCCCTCCTGAATCCGTCAGTATTTTATGGGCGCCAGCCATGAGCCTCAGCATATCCAGGTAGCCCAGGGGCTCTACCAGTCGTATGTTCACAGGCACGCCCAGACCGAACTCTATCATGAATTTTCTTGTTCTCGGATGCACAGGAAATATGACCGGCTCATCGATTCCGGCAAGGGCATCGAGAATATTGCTCATATTGTCCCTGCTGTCCGTATTTGAAGGTCTGTGCACCGTCATCACCATATACTTCCCCTTTTCAATTCCCAGCCGCTCTATTATTGTTGACCTCTTCAAAGCCACTTTTCTATTATATTCAAGCGCATCAACCATCACATCACCTGCAAGATGCACACCTTCAGTGATGCCTTCATTCATGAGGTTGGTCACTGCGGTCTGCGTCGGGCATAACAATAGATTTGAGATATGGTCTGTCACCACCCTGTTTATCTCCTCAGGCATCCTCCTGTCAAAGCTGCGCAGTCCGGCTTCGACATGCGCCACTTTTATCTGGAGTTTCGAGGCAGCCAGCGCGCCTGCCAGCGTGGAGTTGGTGTCCCCGTACACAAGCACCATGTCAGGCGTCTCTTTCACCATCACCCTCTCGAGCTCGGCGAGCATTCTTCCCGTCTGCTCTCCGTGGCTGCCCGAACCTACGCCGAGATTGTAATCAGGCTCAGGGATATCGAGCTCCTCAAAGAAAATCCTGGACATCTCATGGTCGTAGTGCTGTCCCGTATGCACCAGAATCTCCTCATGCTCTCTGCGAAGCTCCCTGGACAGTGGAGCGCACTTTATGAACTGCGGGCGGGCGCCCACGATGGAAATGAGTTTCATGTGACCATCGACCGCTATTTTATTTAACTGGATGCTGGTTCTTATCCCCGCGACCAATCCCCTTGTACACAAAACCTTTGGCAAAGAAATCGTCCGGCTCTATGACATTCCGCCCGTCAACGATTACTGGATGCTCTTTATTCATGAGTCTCTTGAGCGCCTGCGCCCTGAGTTTGAAGTATTCATCATGCCCTGTCAATATTGCAACCGCATCAGCGCCGGAAACGACCTCACGCAACTCGTGCACGATATCCACCCCCGGGTATTCGAGAACGTACGGGTCATGGACCTCAACGCTGCACCCTGAACCTATCAGCAAATTCCTGTACGGCTCTGACGGCGGGTTCCTTGCATCATCCGAATTCCGGATAAATGCCCAGCCAAGAATAGCCACTTTCGAATCTGCTGGTGCCTTCCCTATCCTCGCAAGTGCCTCGACTGTCAGATTATACATATGCACTGGCATGAAATCATTCACTTTTCGCGCAAGAACGAAAAGCGATTCCATGCCGTCGGGATAGTCCAGCTTTCCCCCGGCTACCTTTACACCCCTCTCCAGGTGATATGTATCCTTTGTCAGGCAGTGCCCGCCAACGCCGGCGCCCGGGTACAGTATCGCGCGTGTGATACCTTCGCCTTTCAGGCTGTCAACACCGGTTCTCACATCATAGACATTGATTCCCATAGCCTCGCAGTACAGGGCGAGCTGGTTGATGGCTGCTATCTGGAGGTCTCTGAACGTGTTCTCTGCAGTCTTGGTGGCTTCAGCCGCGGTGGCAGTCATCGGGATGATCTTTCCCGTCGTAAGCACGGGCGAATACAGCTCGATCGCCCGCTCGGTGCTGACTTTGTCGATGCCTCCCACGATGCGGTCATGCTCCCTGATATTGCGAAGCAGCCTGCCTACCATTACACGCTCAGGTGCATGAGCCAGGGCGAAGTCCTCGCCTGCCGTAAGACCGGATTCCTTTTCCAGTATCTGCCGTGCAAGCCCGTTCGTAGTGCCCGGCGTGATGGTTGACTCAAGAACCACGAGTGTTCCCTGGCTAAGATATCTTCCCGTAAGCCGGAGCCCTTCTTTCAATGCCCCAAAATCCGGCTCCAGGCTCTCATTGCTTAAGAAAGGCGTCTGTATAGCCAGGGTCACTGCATCCATCCCGGAAATCCCTGAGAAATCCGAAGTGCACTGGAACTTTTTTGCCCTGACAACTTTTTTGATAAGCTCATCCAGTCCCGGCTCCTCGCCTTTCAACGGGCTTTCCCCCCGGTTCAGCATGTCTATCTTGTAGCCTGATGTGGGCGAGTCGCGCTGGAACCCCAGTACCTGCTCAAATGCGTCCGAATCCGCAAATAAAACTGCAGAGGGAATGCCCACGTAGCCCATCCCTATAACCCCTATTTTCCTGATGTGACCTTTCTGTTCAATTATTTTCTTTAGATTGTTGCTCATATGTTAGATTGCGGTTTCTCGTTCCGATTTAATGGCTGCTCATATGGGTGCCATTCTATCATCATACGCGGCAGGATTATTTAAGACTGCTGGCATTCCTATGCCACATTACAGCAAAAGAAGCGTCATAGTCCCGGGCGGATTCGAACCGCCGTCTCCGGCTCCAAAGGCCAGAAGGATTGACCACTACCCTACGGGACT
>DUGO01000010.1 GCA_013331375.1 Candidatus Methanoperedentaceae archaeon
AGAGGGCGTGGCTGCAGCGGCGCTGTACGCGGCATGCAGGCAGTGTAGCGTCCCCAGGACGCTGGATGAGATAGGTGACGTGTCAAGAGTCAGCAGGAAAGAGATAGGAAGGACGTACAGGTTCGTTGCCAGGGAACTCGGATTGAAGCTCATGCCTACGTCGCCCATCGATTACGTGCCCAGGTTCTGCTCAGGTCTCAACCTCAAGGGAGAGGTGCAGTCAAAGAGCGTTGAGATACTCAGGCAGGCTNNTCGATACTCTGCGGCGACAGGCGCACGCAGAGGGAAGTGGCTGACGTGGCAGGTGTCACCGAAGTGACGATACGCAACAGGTACAAGGAGCTCGCAGAGGAACTGGATATCGAAATTATCCTGTGATAGATGAGAGACGGGAATGAGCCCGCTTGAGATGCTTGCCACGGGCTTTGCAGTCGGGCTCACGGGCGCGCTTGCGCCCGGACCCATGCTGTTTGCGACCATAGACTTATCTTTAAAGAAAGGGTGGAAAAGCGGACCTGCAATAGTGGCAGGACATGCGCTGATAGAGCTTGCGATATGTGCGCTCATCGTTCTCGGTCTCGCTTCAGTCGTGAGCGGCACAGGTCAGGCGCTAATATCCCTTGCGGGAGGCGCAGTGCTCTGCGTTTTCGGGTACCGGACAATACGGGCGAGCGGAGAAGCGGCTCTCAGTGCCAGGTCAACGGGCGAAAACCCTATTGCAGCCGGGATGATCACGTCAGCATCGAACCCGTATTTCTGGCTCTGGTGGCTCACATCCGGGAGCGCGCTCATCATCCTCGGATTAGAAACAGGAATAATCGCTGCAGCGTTGTTTGTGATAGGGCACTGGATTGCGGATATCGGCGGGTACTCGGCTATCTCGCTGTCCTTTGCAAGTGGCAGGGCGCTCTTATCACAGCGAGCATACAGGATTGTGCTATTATGCTGCGGCGTATTTCTTCTGCTGTTCGGCGTCTGGTTCGCGGTCTACAGCCTCCAGGCGCTGAAGTCTATGCATGTGTTGTAGCGGTGGGGCGAGTACGATCGGACGATATGCGTGTTCGCCACCTGTATGTCGAAGCCGTTTTCCAGTGCTGCCGCCCTGAGCATCCCGATGGTGGCTGAGAACGGGTCGTCGTCGGGAGCGATGGCATAGAAATGTATGGTTCCCCGGTCCCGCAGAGACCGGAGCGCACTGCCCAGGAACTCATGGGCGCTGTGGGGCAGGTTCATGAGTATCCTGTCCGCATTCTCCACCGTCTTTGCGACCTCATGCGCGTCTCCCTCCAAGACCTCAACATTCGAGAGCCTGTTCAGCCTGGCGTTCTCCTTCAGGTATTTTATGGCTACAGGGTTCTTGTCTGATGCGATGACATGCGAGTCCGGTGAGCGTTTCGCTATCAGGATGCTGAAGGGTCCCACGCCTGCGAACATGTCGAAGACCTTTTCGCGATCCTTCACCTGCGCTGCCACTCGCATTCGCTCTGTCGAGAGGCGCGGGCTGAAATATACCTGTGAGAGGTCAAGCTTATACCTGCAGCCGTTCTCGATATAAATGGTCTCGGTGTTCAACTCACCAGCAAGCACCACGAGCTCGCGCGTCCTGTATTCCCCTGTGACGGGCGTGGCAGCGCCGAGTACGGTTTTAACATGCTTCAGTGTCAGGAGGGCTTCTGCGATTTGCTTGGCATTCATGTCAAGCGCGTCTATGATTGCGATGCTGCCTATGGTCTCATACGAGGGCTGGAAACCCAGGATGTCCTCAAGCGAGGCTTTCTTTTGCACGGGCTCGGTCTCGCATTCCGTGAGCTTCGCGCCGCCAATCGCCAGCTCCTCATCCGTAAGCTGCCGGATAATGGGAATATAAAGGTACTGCTCGTCCCGCCCGATACTGAAGCCTGAATCCAATGCGTTTAAAGAGAGCAGGTATCTCCGCACTGTCTCCCCGCTATTTTTCGGCACCCGGGCGCAGAGCTTCAGCGTACTGCCAGAACCCTCCGTTCGACTGCGGTCCCGAGCTCGGTCAGGCTGAGCTTTTCCCCTGTTGTAATGAGCCCCTTCTCAGCAAGCTCTGACAGCGTCTTATCAGCCCCAACGAGATGAAGTGTTTTTACCAGTTGCTGCTTTTCCATGGCGCCTTTTGAGCCGAGCAGGGTGATGACTTTTTTCCTTGCTGTATTGGCGGTTACAAAACCTATGAGCTCGTCCATTGCTATCACATGAAACAATAGGTTTCGCATAGAGGATAAGTTTATTGCATGAGGATGCGAATGTAATCCGGCGGGCTAGCCAGGGTGATTCGGCGTCACCTGTCACCCGAAATCGTCGATATGCGGGTGGCGAAGCCGATGGAAGAGGTCACAACCGCGCTTTCGACCCGCGGGCTTTACTGTGAAACCCCGTCCCGTGGGGCGGGTGCAGGCACGGGTCTCTCTCGAGAGGGGGTCCCCGTACCTTAACCGTGGACACCGGTCCAGGCCCGGAAGGGAGCAGACTTACCGCGGACAACCCTCGCTCACGGGGGCGCGGGGCGGAGGCGAGCCTGCGGACAACCGGGGCGCGGAAGGGGCAGCGACTAAAGGCGCGCCCGCTGCTTATTCTTTGAAATGGGTGGACCCGAAGGTGTTAACATTACTTTCGCTCCGCTTTCCATAATTTTGTATATACAGACTATAATAGATATATTTATGAGGATTTA
>DUGO01000184.1:0-3133 GCA_013331375.1 Candidatus Methanoperedentaceae archaeon
GCCATCATCTGTGCATTGAGCTCAGGCACTTTTACTTCCTGCACGTCTATCTGCGGATTATCAGCCTTGAACATCGATTCAAGCTCATGGGTCAGCCTGCGAATGGTCTTGCCGCCCTTTCCTATAATCATGCCGGGCTTCTCTGCAAACACGGTCACCTGCGTGCCCATCGGCGTGCGGTTTATATTCATGCCGCCGTAGCCTGCCCTCTCAAGCTGGTGCGCGAAGTACTCTGTCATCAGGGCACCGTTGAGACCGTCCTGGACGAATTTCCTTTCCATTGCCATTATTTTGCCTCCTCAAGCACAAGTTCAACTGTGACCCGCTCATGCTGTTTGGGTGTCGCCCGTCCTTGTGCCCTGGGGAACATTCCGTGTATCGTTACCCCTTTCTTGGTCGCTGCATGTATTATCCTCATGTTCCCGGGTTCCATTCCCTTGTACTCAGCATTGCTTTCCGCGTTCTTTAATATTTTAAGGAACTCCTGCGCCGCTTTCTGGGGATATCGCCCTGCAGCCATGCCCTTCCTGTGCGGGACATTGCGCTTGTACTTCCTGATGGGGACAGCCTGCTTCAGCTCAACGACGCCTGCCAGGTATTCACGCGCGCCTGGCAGGTCCATGCCCTTGATGGCACCGCATATCTCCCTTGCGTGCTTGCGTGATATCGGAAGCTCACGCCCCATCGACCTCACTGTCGTGTTCGGGTCGGTCTCTAATGAATAATTTATCCTCATTGTATCCCTCACTTCAGCGGTATGAACTTGCTCGACCTTGTAGCGCCTATGCCTGCCGCACCGTGCGTCACTTTCTTCCTGGTCAGGACGAACTCGCCAAGGTAATGTCCTAACATCTCGGGCATTATCTCGACGGGTGTATACTCCTTCCCGCCGTGCACATGTATGGTCTTCCCGACCATCTCAGGCACTATGACAACATCCCGCAGATGCGTTCTTATCTTGGGAGCGTTCTTCTTTACCTTGTTCAGGAGCTTGGTATGGTCTTCAGAAAGACCGGTCTTGAGCGCACGGCGCTGCCGTGACGGGACAAGCCCTGAGAACTCCTCAAGGCTCATCTTCTGCAGCTCATCGATCGTCTTGCCCCTGTATGTGAACTCGCCCTTCCTTCTCGGTAATCTTGAGCTTGTCTTCTTTGCCATGACTTCACCTCTTCTTGCCGGTCCGCCGTGCTGCTATCGAGCCTACCTTGCGACCGTGCGGGGTGCCGCGTGCCACGGTCTTTGGTCTGCCCGGATGCTGCCTGCCACCGCCACCGAACGGGTGGTCGATGACGTTCATAGCCACGCCCCTGGAGCGAGGCCACTTTGTAGCCCGTACCTTCATCTTATAAAATTTCTTGCCTGCTGACAGGAACGGCTTCTCGACGCGACCGCCGCCTGCCACAACACCTATGGTCGCCCTGCATCTCGGGTTCAGCCACTTCATCTCACCGCTCGGCATCTGTACCACCGTCTTGCCCGCATCATGCGCCACAAGGATGCCGTACACGCCGCTTGCGCGGGCGAACTGCCCTCCGCTGCCGGGCTGGGATTCGATATTGCATATCGGGACACCCTCGGGTATCTCAGCCAGGGACAGCGTATTACCTGCCTTTACTTCTGCCGAAACGCCGCATGAAAGCTCATCTCCCACGCTGACACCTTCAGGTATAAGTATGAGCCGCTGCTCGCCCTTGCCAAGATCAATCAGTGCAATAGGTGCTGAGCGTGCCGGGTCGTGGACTATGTCAACGACCCTACCTTTCACGGTTTCGCCCTCGCTCACCTTGATGTGCTCAAGGTTAGCCTTGAACTTGTGCGAGGGAGCCTTGTAAGTTGGAGACCCTTTTCCCCTGCTCTGTGAAATTATTCGCTTTCCCATAATGTCACCTCAGAATACCCCGAGCCTCGAAGCCAGCTCGCCAGCCGCGCCCTTCTCTTCGAACGATACGACCGCCTTCTTCTTTCCCTTTGCGACCATCGTGTTGACCCTTTTCACCTTTACTCCGTACATGTCCTCTATCTCTGTCGCTATCTGCTTCTTTGTTGCATCGATGTCTGTGATGAACTGAAGGGCATTGCTTGTCTCCATCAGGGAGGTGGTCTTTTCCGTGACCAGTGGATACTTTATTACTGTCATTACTGTGCCCCCAGTTTGCTTATTGCGGCTTCTGTCCACACTGTCAGGCGCCCGGCATGCGTTCCGGGTGCGAGCAGCTCCGCGTTCAGGTCGTTCACGGTTATCACATCCACGCCCGAGAAGTTCCGCGCAGCCCTGGATATTCCCCTGTCCTCAGCCGCCACTATCAGTAAGCTCTTTGGCAGCTTGTATCTCCTGCCCCTGTACTTGCCCTTGCCTGCACGTTGCCGCCGCCCGTTCTTTGCCCTGATGATATCATCCCACAGATTCGCTGCCTTGAGGAACGCACGCACGTCTTTTGCGGTTTTTACATCCTGGAGCGAATCGACTGCGACTACAGGCAGCTTGCCGCTGAACNNTCACAAGCTCCCCGCTGACGGTCGCTGCTATGGCAGACCGAATCGCAAGCTTCCTCTCCTTTTCGTTTATCTTTTCGCTGTAGTCGGTCTCAGGCTTGGGTGGATGCGCCCGCCTGCCCTTCACAGCCATCGGCACCCTTGCCGCCTTGGAGCTGTTGTGCAGCCTCGGGATGCGCGATACGCCTCTCCCCGGACCCCAGCTCTCTGCTGACGTCCTCATGCCTGCGTACATGTGCGGTCCGTAGGGCTGGCGCCTGTTCGCCTGTGATGCGAGCACCGCTCTCTTGATAAGGTCGGGACGATACTGCTCGCTGAACACGACCGGGAGTTCTATCTCTTTCACAACGCTGCCGGATAAATCAATAACATGTGCCTTCATCTTACTTCACCCCTGCTTTGATTCCAGGCTGATGTGCCTGATATCGGGTACCTTCTGTTCCTTCGCCTTGCTCCGCACTGCTGTCCTGAACCTCACAAGCCGTTTGGACGGTCCCGGGATGCTGCCCTTGATGACGACGTACGGGTTCCTGACAATGCCATAATTCAGGAATCCGCCGTCCGGGGTGATTGCTGCACCGTCCTGCCCTATCTGCAGTATGCGCTTATTGAAGTCTGTCCTCTGGTGATAGCCGGTCTG
>DUGO01000184.1:3161-8672 GCA_013331375.1 Candidatus Methanoperedentaceae archaeon
CCTTTGTAATTGCGATGATATCTACGTACTCGCCGGCTGCGAATACGTCTGAAATATTGACCGCCTTGCCCATCATGGACTGTGCATATGCGAGCTTGGCTGCGAAATCCTTGCCGCTGAGGCTCCACTCCATGATGTCTGGTTCCTTCTTCGGTATGCCTGTAACTTTTTCAGGCATTGTATATGTGATAAGCCGCAGGTCTGTCACAGACCCTTCATTGATGAGCGCCTTGATTTTATCTATCCCTGCTCCGGTATCGAGCTTCCCCGGGATTGTCATGGCTCTCTTCATATCCTCGTCCAGGTCATTTGTCCATGCCTCGGCAATGGGTATGCTCCCGTTCAGCAATGCCCTGCCGTATGCGCGCACAGCCGCCACCCTCATCGCGGGTACCTCCACTATTGTGGCAGGTACCGATATCTCCATACCCGCAGTCGGGGTNNCCTGATATCTCCATTCCTGTAGTCGGGCTATGCGGTCTGTCATCTATCATTATCAGGTGAGTCATTCCTGCCTTGTACCCGGCAAAGCCGAGCAGCCTCGGCTCAGCCTTTCCCGCAGGCCATGACCGTACTCTGGGTATTTCACTTCTTGCTCTCTTCCGTGGACTGTATGCAATGGATCCACGCCTTGGTCTATGGGGAGCTGACATCAGGTTCCTCCTCTAAGGAATATTCTTTGTGACAGAGTGAGACCACTCATGCTGAGTGGTGGGAACGTACAGCATCTTCGGCAAAAAGATTCTGACATCCACGCTCTCTTTCGAGATGGGCATGCATGTGCATCAGCCCTTAGCGCTCTCTCAGATCAACTGCTTCTATCTATCGATGAGAGCTATACTCTCATCCTGCCCCTAAAAGGTAATATGCTATATATATACCCTTTGGCGTGCAGAATTAATCGTCAGGTAAAATTTGTTTTTAAGCGCAATGTTTATTAATGGATAGGTATAAATCATAGTATCTACTACCGGAATGGAGGAGACAAGGATAAAAATGACAGAAGAATCCGTGGGGGGCAAAATGAAGGCATTTGCCGTGATACGTGCAGATGACTCGACCAAAGTAAAAACCGCACTGCATGACCTTGTGAGATACGGTCATATATCGTTCGAGGGGAAACCGCGCTCGATAGAACCATCAGTGGCTGACGATATACTGGTAAACGTGATGAAGTCGCCGCTGAAACACTGCTGTGATGCCGCAGCCGTGGTCTCACTGCAGGACCATGCGAGCGCTGCGATAGGCAGGCTCAAGAAAATCCATCCTCCGGCACACGTCATCATCGTGAGCCCGAGGCATGAAGTGTACAATGAGCTTGTCGACAGCATTGAGGAGATGCCTGAGATCGATATGAAGTGGAGAGGAAACCCGGAAAGGACCGAGTGACATCACTTTCGCCGGATGTTCGCTATATCCCCTAGGGTGATCCCCTTTTGAAGAGCGTGGGCTTTCTGTTCTGAGCCGACACGCTCTGTCAGCTTTATTTCCAGCTCTTTTTCAAGCTTCCTGCGCAGCTCGTCTTCAGGCGTGATTTCCCGCCGCTCTATCTTTCGCAGCAGGGCAGCTTTTTCCTTTATCCGTGATGCCAGTTCCTCGACCGTCAGGCTCCGCCTCTCTCTGGCATCCTTTATGACGGCGTCAAAATCCGGAACTATCTCTTCACGCAGCTTATCGAAAATATTTCTGCGACCTCCCCCGACAGTCCTTACCGACCTCTCGACAGGGAACAGCTTCTTTGAGACCGGAGTCCATTTGTCTGCTGGCTTCCCGTATCTTGCACACCGGTCACACACTTCCAGCACAGAACCTTCCACATTTACCGTGTGCGATTTGCCGCGAATGTCCGAACCACAAATTTCGCATTGCATCTAACCACTCGTTCAGATCTTTACCCTGCGAAAAGACTATATACGGCTGTATGCTTAAATAACATTCGGAGATATTGCAGTGTCAGAATCGACCAGTGGCAGTCTCAGTGACAAGATACTCGGCGGAATCAGCACGGACGAATTTTCACGCTATCTCGTTGACAGGATGAGGTTACTTGAGGAGCGGAACACGCTGCTGCGCGAGCAGAACCAGAAGATCGAGTCCGAGAAAAAGTTCGTCGAGAGCCAGAAAGTCAAGTACGAACGTGAGGTCAGGCAGCTGAAAAGCGAGCTTGAGCGCCTGAAGACAATGCCAATGGTCGTAGGTACGGTCATGGAGGTTCTGGGCGATGGCAAGCTCATGATACGCAGCTCGACCGGTCCCCAGTTCATAGTGGGCGCATCACAGTTTATCAAACCCGCAGACCTCCGTCCCGGGATGCAGGTCGCAATGAACCACCAGACTCTCTCAGTAATGGAAGTTCTCCCGAGTTCTTACGACCCCCTTACGTATGGTATGGAGGTCATTGATTCCCTGAACATTGCATACACCGATATCGGTGGGCTTGATGCCCAGATAAAGGAGATAAGGGAGACCGTTGAACTCCCGCTCATCAAGCCCGAGCTGTTCAAGCGCGTAGGCGTGGAGCCACCGAAGGGAGTACTTCTCTACGGTCCTCCGGGCACGGGCAAGACCCTGCTCGCAAAAGCGGTCTCGCACCATACAAAAGCAACGTTCATCAGGATAGTCGGCTCCGAGCTCGTCCAGAAATATATAGGTGAAGGGGCGAGACTCGTCAGGGAGCTCTTCAGGCTCGCCAGGGAAAAGGCGCCCAGCATCATTTTCATAGACGAGCTTGATTCGATAGGCGCGCGGCGGCTGGATTCTGCCATTGCAGGGGACAGGGAAGTTCAGCGGACGCTGATACAGTTGCTTGCAGAGATGGACGGATATAACCCGCGCGAAAACGTCAGGATCATTGGCGCAACGAACAGACCAGATATCCTCGACCCAGCACTGCTGCGACCCGGGCGGTTTGACAGACTTGTTGAGATTCCAATGCCCAATCGTGAGGCTCGCGAGATGATACTCAGGATACACACGAGGAACATGGCGCTTACAGGTGTGGATATGGGCAAGGTGGGGGCGTCCACGGAAGGGTTAAGCGGGGCAGACCTCAAGGCGATTGTCACAGAGGCAGGCATCTTCGCGATACGTTCTGACAGGGAGGCGGTCACAGAACTTGATTTTGAGAATGCAGTAAAAAAGATCCGCTCGCCCAGGGACGACCCGGATAATCGCCCGTCCGGCATGTTCGCATGAGCATGGAATAGTGGAAAGGTTATATACTCTAAAGAGTATATAAGGGGGTGGAACGGGATAATTCACAATGGAATTCTATAGTTTACGTCGTAAATGGGATGCTGATATGACCCGGTCTCACCTTACAGATGCCCTCAGCAGACCATTCCGGCTTTCGGTGATAAGACCCGTATTTTTACTTGCTACTGCTATTATAGAATACCTTCTTATACCAGATGAGCAATTCAGACAGAATGGTGATACGAAACGACCGGATGGCAGTCATATGAATATTACAGAAGCACGTGATATATATTGTATGATATATCATAAGAATCCGGAGAAAGACGGGCTCAAATGACGACCACTATTAAAGAGCAGCTGGAAAAGGTACTGAGCGAGATAGAGTCTGTGGGGGACATAGAGCTTTCAGCAATCATCTCAAGGCACGGGCTGCTCATGGTCTCGAAAACAACACGGCAGGACTCGGACAGCGAAGCTTTCGCTGCGCTCACAGCAACGCTGCATATGTCGGCTGAGTCCACTACCAGGCGTCTCAGTAACGATAAGCCGGACTCCATAGTGGTCCAGACACCGAACAAGCATCTCATCACGTATAGCGCAGGACCCAATGCATTGATAGTGGTGCTCGCGGGCAACACGGGGAACCTTGGTCTCATCCTGAACGCGCTCAGGAAGGCATCTGACAAGGTAAAGCAAATCATTTAAGCCTGGAAAATTATTTAACTCCATGCGCGGACAGGGACTCTTGATGGGCGTATTTGAAGATATTGTGCAGCAGTACGACAGGCATGTATTCCAGACATACACCCGGCAGCCCATTGCGCTCAGGGAAGGCTCAGGGGCGATTGTCAGGGATGTGAACGGGAAGGAGTACATAGACTGCGTGGCAGGCATCGCGGTAAATAACGTCGGGCACTGCCATCCTGCTGTGGTGGGTGCGATAAGGGAGCAGGCTGGGAAGCTCATCCACACGTCGAACCTCTATTATCATGAGAACCAGGCGCTGCTTGCAGACAAGCTCACTGGAATCACCGGGCTTGACAGGGTGTTCTTCTGCAATTCGGGAGCCGAGGCTGTAGAGGCTGCACTCAAGCTTGCGCGGAAAGCAACCTCTAAAAGCATGTTCATCTCGACAGAGCATGCATTCCACGGGAGGAATCTCGGGGCGCTCAGCCTCACGCACAAGGAAAAATACCGCAAGCCATTCGAGCCGCTCGCACCATCAACGTTTGTACCGTATAACGACCCGGATGCCATACGGAAGGCTATCACGAAAGAAACGGCAGGNNATCCTGCTCATCCTTGACGAAGTACAGACAGGCTTTGGAAGGACCGGCAAATGGTTCGGTAAGGAACACTCGGGAGTGAAGCCTGATATAATGACGCTTGCAAAGGCGATAGGTGGCGGATTCCCCATGGGCGCCATGCTCGCCTCTGAGAGCGTTGCATCGAATTTCGGAAGGGGCGACCACGCATCGACCTTCGGCGGCAATATGCTTGCCTGTGCCGCGGCACTTGCGAGCATAGACGTTATCAGGGAGGAGAGACTTGTAGAGCGCTCGGAAAGGCTCGGGCGGTACTTCATGGGCAGGCTCGCAGCCATAGACGGCGAGAACATAAGTGAAGTGCGCGGCATTGGACTTATGATAGGCGTTGAGATGACGGGGAACTGCGAGGATATTGTGAACCGCGCAAGGGAGCGTGGCGTGCTCCTCAACTGTACATCCGAGAAAGTACTGCGGCTTGTGCCTCCGCTTGTGATAACCCAGGAACAGATAGACACGGTGGTGTCCGTGCTCGATGAGCTTTGACAGGCTGCTGCGCGGCACGATTCGCAACATGCGCGAGTACGTGGCAGGAAAAACGATAGAGGAGAGCGCGCGTGCCTACAATCTCGACCCCTCTGCCATACTCAAGCTCGGCTCGAACGAGAACCAGCTCGGCGCCTCGCTGCGCGCAGTGGAGGCTGTACGAGAGGCTGCAGGCAGTATCCACATATACCCAGAGGCTGATGCGCACGACCTGCGAATTGCGCTATCAGGCTACATCGGCTGCGATGTTACGAACATCGTGACCGGCGCAGGCATGGACGGTGTGCTGGATACCCTCATGAGATTGTTCGTATCAGAAACGTCAGAAGCACTCATACCAGTACCCACGTTCGCGTACTATGAGATTGCGTCTCTGGCTGCCGGGGGAAAGCCAGTGTTCATTAAAAGGGGAGATGATTTTCAGGTCGATATCGATAAGCTCATTGACAGCGTTTCAGGCAGGACTGGCATGATATTCATGTGCTCGCCCAACAACCCCTCA
>DUGO01000130.1 GCA_013331375.1 Candidatus Methanoperedentaceae archaeon
AAACTCTATACTCGCTGTGGCTTCTTTTCCAGTGCCGCTGTTTATGTATACTCTGGCTTCGTTATCGAAGTCTTCATAGATAGGTGGCAACTGCTTCAGGGAAGTCTTAAACTTGATATATACCATGAGGCTTTCATCTGCCTCAAGTGGAGTGTGCAGATCTATATTTAGAGAGACAGTGTTTCCAGTGTTATCTATGTGAACAGATGTCACTTCCTCTGTGTTTGTGATAATGGTAGCTAGCCCGGAGATCCTATTTACTCTGATAATCTCAATCCCACCTCTGATTTTATCCGGATTGACATTAAACTGAGAGCCAAATGTATCGGTGATATTTATTGTACTGATGTCGCTGCCTTTGATTGTTAGTACCCCATAGAGCTGTCCGGGATTGGTGCTCGCCACAGTGCCCTGCCTATTTTTTATTATATACCTCACATCGAACTTACCGTTTGAATTCGAATCGGGAAGCATATTCCCCAGCATTGCCGGCATCTGTATGTCATCAGGCGTATCTACCATTCCATCCGGTCCCGGATTCATCGGAACAAAGTCCACATCTGTGAAGCGGAAATCTTTCTGGACATCGAAGCTTTGCACTGTTATTTTTATTGCTTTACCACAACAAAAGTCTCCAGAAGGCATTAGATTTTCCCAGCTCTTGAACCATTCAAGGTCCCATATATCATCTCCACCACCGGGAACTCCTTTTCTCGGGTCTCCGGGGGGATAACAACCGTATACGTTATCTGCCGCGGAATAACAAGCACTGTGGAATACTACGATGAAATAGTCTCCTGGCGTGTCAGGGGAGTAGAACGAAAAGGTAAATGTCCTGGCATGAAGGGTGCTATCCCCCGGTATCGCCCCCAAATCATCGAAAAATGTTCTATCCCAGCTGTTTATGCCAACTACAGGAAGTATGCAATTCCAGCAAGGGTTACTCATTGAGACCTGCATATGGCCAGATATCATTTCCCCTGGCGCCACTGTTATTACTGGATTGCTTTTATTTAGTTCGATCCCGTTGACAACTGCCTTGTCTAAAATAGATTCAGGTGGAAGCAGTTGAGCATTCGCAATGCCAGCAAGCATTGAACTCGCTACGGCTATTCCAAGTACTATTCTGAGGGTTTGCCCTCTGCTGACGTAATACGATTTCATTTATACCTCCCACTCCTACTGATTCGTGAGTTACTAATTATGTTTTACCTGTATACCCCACGTACCTAAATGTATTTTCTACTGGCATTACTTAAGGTTTGCGCTTGATAGAATTTATATTTTTTAACATTAAAATTAAATATCTTCTCATTAAACCAGCAAGTTTACCTGTTCAATTCAAATTCTCACCCTCACCCCGACCCTCCCTTTCGCAGCCTGCGCGATATCCTCACGAATGAATCGCCCCTGCGCATCATGTCGAATTTTTAAATATTTCGCATATCCGGGAGCTTTCTCAACCATCTTAGCCAGATGCGCAGCCACACCAGCCTCATCCTCGACTGNNTGCCACGCCTTGCGCTTCATAGTCCTTCCCGCGCAGGCGCACCTGTACTTTCGCGCCGCCGCGCAGGTTCTTCCACCATGAGCGGCTACGCAGTGTTATGACGAGGAGCGTTCCGTCATCGGGCATGCAGTTCACAGGTGTCGTGTGCGACTTCCCGCTCCGCCGCCCTGTGAATGTGATCAGCATCGTGTTCCTGCCAGCCAGCATGTGCAGCGGCGAGCGCAGGAGCCATATCATGAGAGGATTGAAGATATTCATCACCGACAATTTGTAACGCCTCCATAGAGCGATATCTGCAGGTTCCGGTTTGGGCAGAATCTATATATAGCTAATTACTATAACAATTATTAATGATATTCGGTGGAGGAGATGTACATGTACACTAACAGGGTGACGCCCACATTAAGCGCGTGGCCCGCGAATGTCAATCCTGCAGGAATGACTGCAAGGCTGTGGAGGTCATGGAGAACCGTTGACTCCACAGGAACTATATTCCGGAACCATGAGGGAGAGGATGAGAGCAAGCCGGTCCAGCAGGACGGTACTTTTTCCTTCCAGAGCGGTCCGTCTTTTGAGGATTTCGTTGTCAACCTCCCTGCGGCGAACGGTATCGGCGTCAGCATCGACATCCAGGACGGTCAGGTATTCAGGTCGGGTTTCATGGACAGGCTGCCGGAGCAGGCAGACCAGTTCATCAATATCCACGTTTTTCCGGAACCCATTCTTATCACAAAAGCCGAGCTTGACGCTGCTATTCCCCAGATGCCTATCAGGCTTGACGATTGCAGGAGGATCGACAGCCTGGTATACACCTTTGGTAACAATGTGATAAACGTCAGCGGCACAGGCACAGACTCATGCATTTCGGGCGTTAGCTTTGCCTTCTCATGCGTACTTTCCCTCTCGCCGTCGGCTGGGATCCGGGACACTGCAAGGATACTTGAGGCAGGGATAGGCGCGGTCAATATCACTTTTTCGGGTTCGGGCGTCATACCATCCATAGAGGCTGTGATCAAGAATCTTCTTGCAGGCTGGTTCGAGCGCGATTTGCGGGACATGGTAAGGAACAGGCTCCAGGTGCTGCTTGATGGAGCAACCTCACGGGGTCTTGGCAGGCTTCCTCCGCTGCCCGCTGGCGTTGTACTGACAGTGCGGAGAGTCGGCATCCACCCGGACGGGATACGAGTACTGGCTGCCCTTGGCTCTTTTGGCGACCTGTTCGCAAAGTTCCAGCAGGTAGTTGCGAGATGTTTCATAGCCACTGCTGCGATGGGCTCACCCATGCATCCCCATGTCGTGATGCTGCGGGATTTCAGGGATACCGTACTCCTTCAGTCAAGGTTCCGCGATGCGTTTGAGGGACTGCTGGATGTCTATTACGGGTTCAGTCCCCCTATAGCGCTTGCGATGACAAGGAACAAGCATCTGCGCAGGCTTCTGCGTTACATTCTTGTATACCCCATCGTAATAGCTCTAAGGGTCTCACTACCTGTTATCAACCGGATCATCAGAATCGGCGGTGGTACCGGGCACGAGGACAGGAGGCAGTGATTTACGCTATCCTGAAAAGCCTGCCGTCCCAGCGGCTGCCAAGCCGGTTCAGCAGCAATAGGCGAGACTATTAAAAAGAGTGCTCATGGGCGACAGTTTTGAACAAAAATGATATAATCTTACCGACTACCGGTATACCTGAATTTCTTACGTTAGAATGCTATCCAGTGGTCAAGCTTATCCTTCTCTATTTCCGTAACTTCTAGGATGTCCACCAACTGACTTTTTTTCGATTTTAAGTCATCCAATGTTTTTATATTAAAGCTATAGTATAATTTCTCTGTATCTTCGATGGAGGCTGCATATTTCCCAAATGACTTTAGCTGTATCCATAAACTTGAGATTTCTCTTCTTTTTTTGACATGGTCAAATTCTGAATGTATACCAATTGCAATCTCTGCTAACTTATCATCTGTGAGCATAGCAAATTCTTCCAATTCGCCGTATCCGAATTTGTTTCTGAGTTCAAGTGCCATCTTTGGACCGAGTAATTTTCCAAGAGGAGTGGCAGCAAATTCATATAGATCATCTTTCATTTTTTCACTTGGCGCAAAAACTGAAAAAACAGTGTCTCTTGCTCTCCATAGTATCGGTTTTACGTAGAGACCTGACAGCAGACATAAAGTGGCAATGGCGTAATCAGAATTATTGCCCAAGGTCAGATTGAAAATACTACTTGCACCAAAATATATGACTATACCAATAATAGGTGATGCTATCAATCTCGAGTTCCACTTCATGTAAATGCTTTTAATATCGCCGCTCTCACCTTTTTTATCTTCTTCCAATATTGCGTCTCCTGTACTGTACCAGCTAATAAAAACATAGGCAAGTGCCCCTAAAAAAGAGGATATTATTACATAAGTCGGCAGATTCAATAAAGGAATAGTTTTTATTGTGAGCAATAGCAGATTCAGCGCAATGCCTCCAACTAATATAGTTACGAAGAGTGCTTTGTACAGTTCTTTAAATACAAGGTAACGAGCCACCAAAAAGAGTGCCCCTACTAATAGAAAACCAAGAATGGCATATACTATTTTATCCTTAAAATTATCTGTTTTCTTAACAAATATGTTTTTTGTTGCGGTAACACCATTCAGGTCGATGTCAAGCTCATACATTCCTTCATCAAGGTATTCCGGAAATGTCAGGTTAATCACAGATTCACTGCTGCCCTGCCGGATTTTTGTCTTATTGAAAAATGTTAATCTATAATCATTTCTCTGAAGGCTGATACTCAGATTGCCACTCTTACTTGTGTTAATATTCAAAGTAACGTTATAGTTATTTCCAGCAATAATTTTTTCATCAATTTTAAAGAAAATTACATCATTGTTAATGTCTGTGAAATTAGTGGTAACAGGAGTGATTGCAGTAATGTTCGAATCTGCATGCGCCCCGTTGATACTTAAAAATAGTAGTGTAAGAATTCCCGTAAATAATAAGAGTGATTTCATGACACAACAAAAACAATTATATGTCATATACATAGATTAACCTTTTCATAAAATACTCGCAGGCTGTGCTCAAGCACCCATGGTTCACGCTATCCTGAAAAGCCTGCCGTCCCAGTGGCTGCCAAGCCGGTTCAGCAGCACAGCCGAGGCGGCGAGCAGGAGTGCGCCAAGGATGGTGATTAGCCACATCGCGGCTGTACTATCAGACCTGAAATAGAATGTCAGAAGGGTCTGCGCAGCAAGCACTGGCACAACCGCAAGCGCGAACTGGATAAGGATTTTCGCATCAAGGAGATAGCTGTTCGTGAACAGCCCTGTGAGATACGCAAGCACAGAGCCCACATATGCAGAGACGGTCAGCATGATGAGGAGGCTTATCCATATAAGGTCGAGCTCTCCCCGAAGATACCCCACAGCCGCAAGATAGGGTATAGCCACAAGGCAGGTGAAGCCTCCGAACAGTATCAACTTTGAGCGTATCACCCAAGGCATCGACATCGGGAGCGAGTTGTAGCATTCCGATATGTCGATGTTTGAAAGCCAGCTGTACAGCAGGGTGCAGAAGAATCCCACCATTGCTGCATAGAAGAGAAGCGAAAAGCCCAGGTCTATGAGCATTACAGAGTCTATGAACCAGACAACAGCGTACAGGAATAGAAGAGGCATCAGGAACGTCATTATTACAGGGAAAATGATGCCGCTTCTCACAAGATCTATCATATCCTTGGTGACAAGCGGCGCGTACCCGCGAGTGATGCCTGACGTGATGCGGTAGAGCCTCCTGAATGCCTCCCCTGCTTTTCTCTCCCGCGGCGCGGGCATCTCTTTCACGAACAAGGATGATACTATCGCGAGGAGCACTGAGGCAGCAAGCAGGAGAATCATGGTCTGCGGGGAGCGGGAATAGTAGAAAGCAAGAGCGGGGTGCCCGGCTGCAATTTCTTTTGCGCTTCCTCCTGAAAATGCCAGATACGTCACCAGAGCGGCAATAAATGCAAGAACGGGTACTGCGCCAAGGCGCGCAAGCACGGTGAATATGAGTACGCTGATGCTGATGCCGAGCAGGAAGGACAGCGTGAGTGAGATGTACAGGACTGCCAGGGACGGCAGTGAAACAGGCACGAATACGGCGGACAGCGCGAGCCCTGCAATCATCGGGAGGATGGTCAGGAACACATAGTAGAGGGTGTCCTTAATATAGAAAAGGAAAAACAGCCGCCTGAAGCGCACCGGCAGGGTATATCCGCTGCCGAGCAGGAGGCTCACGCTGCCGAACCGCCGCTCAAGTATCCGGTCGCCGAACAGGGCAAAGCCGCCGACCCCGAGACCGTAGAACAGCAGTACCCAGTGAGCCACAAGCAGCATATCCTCCATTGCAACCACGCGCCGCAGCATTGGTAGGCTCAATCCCATGATGAATGTGAAAAGCACGATGGCAATGGCTGACGTGAGCACATACGTGCGGTTGAAAAACGATGCCTGGAGCCTGAACTCTTCCCTGAACATCAGTGCCAGTATCTTAAGGTTCGACATCGTGCCCGTCCTGCCCCAAGACCAGCCTCCTAAATACCTGCTCAAGGCTCTCATCCGCGCCATTTTTCAGCTCGCTGATGCTGCCGAATGCCGCAAGCCTGCCCCTGTCGATGATGCCCACTCGCGTGCAGAGCTTTTCAGCAAGCTCGAGGATGTGAGTGCAGAGGAACACTGTCCCGCCGCCCTTCACATAGTCGAGCAGCCAGCGGCGCAGCTTCACCTGAATGAGAGGGTCTAAGTCAAGGAACGGCTCGTCCATGAACAGGAGCCCGGGCTTATGAAGCAGGGCTGCCGAGAGCGTGACTTTTTTCTTCTGCCCTTTGGAGAGGCTCATGCACAGCGTATCGCGCCTGTCCTCAAGCCCGAAGAACTCTATCCACATGTCAGCGCTGTCGCTTTCCGGGAGCCCTCTCACTGATGCGACAAAGTGCAGGTACTCTTCTACGGTCAGGAAGCTCGGAGGGTATTCTATCTCAGGCACTATACCCACAGCGGATTTGACTGCGATGGGGTCAGAGGCAGTATCGATGCCCATCACGCGCGCTGTGCCAGAGGTGGGCTGTATCTGCCCGCACAGCATCTGCAGGGTTGTGGTCTTGCCCGCGCCGTTTGGACCCAGGAATCCGAAAAGCTCGCCAGCGTTGATGGTCAGGCTGAGGCTGTCAACGGCGCAATAATTTCCAAAATTCTTTGTGAGAGCTTTTGATTCGATGGGGGTGGGATTAACGTTTTTCATATGTTTTACCTCGTATTGCGAAAGACAGCCGGCATGATATTATGCAAGCTGAGGTCTTATTTGTGTATAATGTAAGCTGGATTTATATCTATCTGAATAAAAAGACTTGCTAAGTCTACACCCAAAAGAGGTACTGGAACTGTGCATGGAAGAAATGGAGCCATAAAATAAGCAATAATCGGATTCAGCAAGTTTGAGCAATAATAGATTCCAGAAAAAAAGAAACGTCATTAAGGCTTGACAAAAAATAAAGTTATAAGGTGTCTTTACACCTTAATACTTCATCGTGAAGAACAGGAAAGCGTATGCGAGTCCCGCGACCAGCAGCACCACAGGCACGAGCCCGAGCGCAGTACAGTTCCTTGCGAACCTGTACCCGTCATCGCCCTTCACATGGTAGTACATGCCCAGCGCAAGCCCGATTGGTGTTATCAGCGATGCCAGGTACAGAACAAGCCTGTACACCCCGACCGGGACATCATATTCGCCATCCGATATCTCGAACACGAGTTCCTGCATCTCATTTTTCGTTACAACATCTGTCATGGTGAACCACCAATGAATCAATTTAATGTTTAACCATGATAAATGTTTCGGTGAATCATCACCACAGCCCCGCCTGTGCAAATTTATTTAATGTTTGCGTCTCCTGTGTATCGTTATGGACGTCATCGCAAACTACTACGTCGAATCCGAGTGGCAAATCGAGAAGGCGGCAAGGTCAATCGCAGCAGAGCAGTCAACAGGCACCTGGACTTCGGTCTCAACATCGCAGAAAGGCTCAGGTCTTGATGCACGCGTAATAAAGGCTGAGGGGAACTTTTGTGAGATCGCGTTCCCTGAAGAGCTCTTTGAGCCCCTGAACTTCCCCCAGTATCTTTCTGTTATCGCAGGCAACCTGTTCGGTCTCGGGGCGATAGAGAACGTCAGGCTGCTTGATGTCGAGTTCCCGGGAAAGCTCGTGAAGATGCATAAGGGTCCGCGCTTCGGGATTGAGGATGCGCGAAAGATACTGGGCGTCCATGACCGCCCGCTCGTTGGCACGATAATAAAGCCGAAGGTGGGTCTGAGCCCGAAGAGGACTGCAGAGGTCGCATTCGACGCTGCAATGGGCGGGCTTGACCTTATAAAGGACGACGAGACCCTCGCAAATCAGAAGTTCTGCCCCATCGAGGAGCGCATAGAACTGGTGATGGAAAAGCTGTACAGAGTGGAAGAGGCGACGGGCAAGAAAGTATTCTATGCCGTGAACGTGACCACGGGCGCCCGCGATATCGTGGAGCGTGCTGAAAAGGTCGCAGAGCTTGGCGCGAACATGGTCATGGTTGACGTCCTGACCGCTGGCTTTGATGCGCTTGCCGCGCTCGCACAGGAGATAAAGCTGCCCATCCACGTGCACAGGACGATGCACGGCGCGATAACCCGGAACCGCAAGCACGGCATTGCCATGCTGCCCCTGGCAAGGCTTGTCCGGATGGCAGGAGGCACGAACCTTCATACGGGCAGCTATAAGGGAAAGATGGACCGGGCAAAGGAAGAGAACGATGCCTGCAGGGACGCGCTTCGCCAGGACTGGCACGGGCTGAAGAAGGTGTTCCCCGTGGCTTCTGGCGGCATCTTCCCTGCCAACGTTGCGGAAAACCTCGAAGGCTACGGTAAGGACTGCATCGTGCAGGCTGGCGGCGGTGTCCACGGTCATCCGGGCGGCAGCACCGACGGCGCTGCTGCGATGGTTCAGGCTGTCGAAGCATGGGTCGAAGGCATGAGCATAGATGACTATGCAAATGAACACCGTGAATTGAAAGAAGCGATAGAATACTGGGGCAGGAACCCGCAGATAGAGTACTGAGCGTACCGGCAGTTACATACTACTGGCATGAAAATAATCCCGATAGCTGCAGATTCCATGGGAACGCGCAGCATGGCAACGTTCGTTGAGACTCCCGACATCAGGATTCTCATAGACCCTGCTGTATCCCTCGGACCTCGCAGGTACGGTCTTCCGCCCCATCCAGCCGAATACATTCGCATGGATGAGCACTGGGACAGCATCAGGAAATATTCAAGCATTGCTGACGTGATAATCCTCACCCACTACCACTACGACCACCACAACCCGGAATATCCTGAGCTCTGTGAGGGGAAAACTGTGCTCATCAAGCACCCGACAGAACATATCAACCTCAGCCAGAAGAAGCGTGCAGGCTTTTTTCTCGGAAACATAAAAGGCATCGCCCGGAGGGTTGAATTCGCAGACGTTAGGGAGTTTTCCTTCGGTAATACGCTTATCAGCTTCTCTCCAGCCGTGTTCCACGGCACAGGCGGCAGGCTCGGCTACGTTGTGGAGGTAAGCATCAGGAGTGGCGGCGAGTGCTTCCTATTCACCTCAGACGTTGAGGGACCCAACACGAAGGAGCAGGTGGATTTCATCATCCGGCAGGAGCCCAATATCGTGTATCTTGACGGACCGCTCTCATACATGCTCGGGTATCGCTACTCGCATGAAAGTCTTGCAGCTGCAATCGATAATATCAGGAAGCTCCTCGCTATCGAACAGCTCGATAAGCTCATCATCGACCACCATCTCCTCCGCGACCTCAAATGGAAGGAGAGGATCAATGAAGTATTCGATACCGGAAAGGCGGTGCTGACCGCAGCGCAGTTCCTCGGGCTTGAGAATGACATGCTTGAGGCGAGGCGGAAGGATTTATTTAGAGAGAGACCCGTAAGCAACTATACATACGGGAATACCGACAGGAGACAGCTGGAAGAATGATCATAGGCGCATCATCGTTCGCGTCACCGCTGCCTGAACTGCAGCGTGAGGTTGACAGCATCGAGCTGTACATGCCCAAGCTCGGGCTCTATAAGGGGACGTCGCTCGTGAGGGAACGGCTGGAAGAGCTTTCAGACACGCTATCCACAGGGAATTTTCCGACATCCATGCATGCGCCGTATTTCGGCGACTCGCCAAACTACCCGCCTGAGCTCATGATAGATACGGCTCACATGAGCAGAACCCAGATGCGCCTCATGGAGGAGTGCATCGAGCTTGCAGGGAGATTCGGGTCAAAGGTCATAGTTGTGCATCCGGGCAAGATTACAGGAACCGGAGCGGGAGACCAGGCTGAGGTGAGGGAGTGCTGCTTTAATAGCATGGTCGGCAACCTGAAAAAGCTTGCGTGTACAGCTGCGGAGCACGACGTAATGCTGGGGCTTGAGAACAAGGAAGGCACTGACCCCACTAACCTGTGCTGCTCATCACTGGAACTGAAGAGAGCAATAGAGGCTGTTGACTCACCCAGCCTTGGAGCCACATTTGACATAGGGCACGCCAACCTCACATGCGGCGGTGACATGCGCCTGATGCGGAATTTTGCAAGGGAGCTATGCGATTCCGTCGTGCACCTGCATGTCCACGACAATAAAGGCACGCCTGAAGGCAGGTATTTCGGCGACCTTCACGGCGCCCCGGGTGAGGGATGCATTGACTTCAACGTACTCTCGGAACTGCGCTATTCGGGCATCTACAACCTTGAGGTGTTCACCCTGGAGGGCATACGCAAGGGAAAGCGTGTGCTCGGCAGCCTGGACAATAACCATAGCTGAAGACGGGATAATAATAAGATAATCGGTGGTCAGCATGAAGACAAAATATAAAAAATCGAGCAAGCCGGACTATATGAAGTTGACCCGGTTCTTAAAGGATACGACGCACCTCACTGCGCGGGAGTGGTTCATCGCAAGGCTGTGTGCCAACTTCAAGAACGCCAGGGGGCAGTCTGAAACCACATGGATAGGGAAGAACCTGCCGCAGCTTGTGCCTGTCATTAAGGAATCCTACACTCGCCAGGAGGTCTCGAATGCCAGGGCAGCGTTCAAGAAGAAGGTCCTGAGGTCAGGCACCACTTTTTTCTATGCCTACTACGCAGGTCTTGTCAGCATGGATGAGATGATAGAGGCTGTGCACAAGGTCTCAGAGAACATAAAACTTCTTCGAGAGGCTGATAACGCCGTGATTCCAGAGAACCTCGGCGTCGAAGTCCAGAAAGAGGTGGCGGAAGTGCTGCGCAGGATAAACGAATCAATCAATCCCTGAACATGAAGCGCATAACCGTAAGCCTGTGCTCTGGAAAAACAGGGTATGAGGTCAATACCAGCACAAACATAGACCTGCTTGCAGCCTGCAGGGATATCGAAGCAAAGGTAAAGACACGGCATATCGTGATACTCGAATTCGGGGGCGCCGAGATATCCCTGTACCCCAGCGGGCGGATGCTCGTAAAGAAGGTGAAAAGCGAAGCCGAGGCGCTGGACGCTGCAAAGCTGCTGCTTGAGAGGTTATCGGTCAGGGTTGACTGGGATTGAGCCGTTGCGACCAAAAAATTTATTCTAAGCGTAATGATATTCAGCCAGGGTCGGTATTATGCCAGTTTATTCACATTCCAGGCTTTCGACATATGAGAACTNNTAAATACATAGACAAAATTGAGCCGGAACCCGAAGCAGAAGGCATTGAGGCGTTCATGGGCAGCCGTGTCCATGAGACGCTGGCAAGGCTGTACCAGGACATCGGGCTCTCAAAGTCCAACGGTCTCGAAGATATCCAGGCGTACTATGATGAGCTATGGGATAAGAACTGGAGCGAGAGCATCAGGATAGCAAAGAAGGGATATTCTGCAGAGAACTACAGGGACACAGGCAGGAAGTGCATCGCAGACTACTACAAACGCTATACGCCCTTCACAGGGAGCAGAACGCTTGGCATCGAGCAGCTCATCCACATTGACATAGAGGGGTATAAGCTCCAGGGCTTCATCGACAGGCTCTCACAGAGAGATGACGGCAGGTATGAGATTCACGACTACAAGACCTCGCAGNNTTATCTTGTGCACGATAAGGAGATGCGCTCGGACAGGAGCGAGGATGCGATAGAAAAGCTGAAGTGCGACATCGTTTCGCTCATTCAAGAGATAGAGCATGCTGAGGAAGAAGACCGCTTCCCGGCAAACGAGAGCGAGCTGTGCGGATGGTGTGAGTACCAGGGCATGTGTCCTTGGCATAAGCACATACTCGCAACTTCCGTGATGCCGCCCGAGAAGTTCAGGTGCGATGACGGGGTACAACTTGTCAACAGCTACGTAAAGCTCGCGGGCGAGAAAAAAGAGCTGGAAGAGAGGCTCGCAGAGCTGAAAGAGGCGATCATAGCATATGCGAAGCAGGAGGAGGTAGNNGGTAGAGTCGATAAGGGGAAGCGACCGGAAGCTCTCGGTCAGGTTCGATATGAAGCCGAAGTTTCCCACAAAGGATGAGGATGAGCGTGCGCTGCTGGATGCGCTGCTGAAGAGGTCAGGGAAGTGGATGGATGTGAGCGACCTGAACGTCCATGCGCTTGCAAGAGAGCTTGGGAGTGCGAAATGGGACAGCAGGCTTGTGGCAGAGATAAGGAAGTTCGAGCGGCTTGAGGAGACATGCAGGGTCACGATGTCGAAGCTGAGGGAGAATGACGATTGACAGGTTGGCGCATGATTGAGCATACCCGTAAAGGCACTACGTTATCCGCGCGTCCACGACCACAACGCGATCCTCAAACGCGATGACCGGATTGAGATCCAATTCCTGAATCATCGGCAGTTCGGTCACTAATTGGGATACCCGNNGCCACACGCCGGGTGAATATTTCTTTATCTGCCTCATCCCAATAATCACAGCCTGTCTCCCTTGCTTTTCAGCCTCCTCGCGAACACGCGCCGCAGGACGCTCGTGCATCAGCGCTTCGGGCACAGTCTCATGGTAATGGAGTGTCCCGCCCTCTCTCAGCGCTGCAATCCCGTACTTCAGGTACTCGTGCGTCCTGAGCACGCATCCCATTATGACCCTGTCTGCACTGCCGCGCGGTGTCATGACAGCGCAATCACCATGCAGCGGCTGGATTATATGTGAGACACGGTTCAGCGCTATATTCTCATGTAAGTAGCGAAACGCGGCAGGATTGAGCTCGATAGCCAGTATTTTTCTGGGACCTGCATGCACAGCCATTGGTATGGAGAAATAGCCTATGCCTGCGAACATATCAACCACGTCCTCACCGC
>DUGO01000026.1 GCA_013331375.1 Candidatus Methanoperedentaceae archaeon
GGCTCATACTGAGCGGGGGCTGCGATGAGGACGGCAGCGTTCCTGTACATTCGGCACTTCAGGACGCAGTGAGTGTAAAGCGGGCGACTGGCATGAGGCTTTCAGCTCATACAGGAATCACAGGCAGGGAGCGCGCCCTCGTGCTTGCGAGGTTCATCGACATGGCGCTCGTTGACGTCGTGGGAAGCGATGAGACCATCCGTGAGGTGTACGGGCTCGATAAGACGACTGCGGACTATGAGAGCACGCTTAAAAACCTGTCTGATGCAGGGATACCGCTTGCGCCGCACATTATCATAGGGCTTCACGGGGGAGAGCTTCGCGGCGAATTTACAGCGCTCCGCATGGCGGCAAAATACCATCCCTGTGCCGTGGTGCTAGTGGTGTTCATCCCGACGAATGGCACACCGTTCGAGGACGCACCGAAGACGGGCATCACTGACGTGGCGAAGGTGATTATCGAGGCGCGGCGCATGTTCGATGTCCCTGTATCGCTGAGCTGCGTGCGCCCCGGAGGTTCATACAGGTCTCTGCTGGATGAATGCGCGATACTATGCGGCGTGGACAGGCTCGCCGTGCCCTCAGCCAGGGCGTATTCGGTATGCAGCGAGCTCGGGCTCGGTGTGCAGGAGGCTCGCGGCTGCTGCTCATTCCCGCCTGAGCCTATCACGTAGCGTGTCAGCAGCCCGGCTCAGGTTGTACAGGTACATGTCCTCGATTTTTTCTATATATATCTCTTCATAGGCGGAAGCTATGATTCGCTCGATGCGGTCCTTAAAATCCGCATCAGTGATAGCAAGCACGCTCTGGAACTCAAGCTCGTTCGAGAGTATGAACTGCCGCAGCTCGGATGCCTGCGTAACTCCGGGTGGCAGCAATAGAGCGACAAGCAGGGGCTTCCCTGTGCGGCGCAGCTTGGGTCCGTCGTGGAGATAGAACCCGAACTTCCTCCCCGCATCAAGAACAGCCGTCACTGTAAGCGCGCCCGCGCCCCCGCATATCTCGACAACCTCGCTCTCCACACGTATGCTTTTTTCTGCCAGGACATCGCGCATGAACTGCATTAGCGAGAGCTCATGGTCTTTTTTCGGCTCTCCCCAGTAATCGCTCATGTTTCCTCAAAGCCAAACGTAAAATCCCACAGGGGCTCGCCTGTAATCTCTTTTTTCGACAGGTGCTCAAGCTCGTGCATTGCATCGTATGCGTTNNACGTCATCTCATTTTCCAACTCTTTCAGCAGGACCGTCTTTGTGCCTGGATGAACCGTGGCTCTTATAATCCTGTCGCCGCGTATCCTCACACGGTACGGTCGTTCCACGAGCAGGCGCTCTTCCTGCTCGCCGCATTTCTCAAGCCTGCGCACCGCACCCGTCCGTTCCACAAGCACGGGACCGACTATCAGGTATATCTCCTCAAGCGTCGACCCGGACATGCCTTTTTCGTCGTAGTGCGTTGTCCTGTCCTGTACCGCTATGCTCTCTATGTTTTCAGATGCATAGCTCCAGTCACCGCCCAGCCGGAATGAGAGAAAAAGCGGCGTAAGAGCCTCGGATGACAGGCGGAGCTTTTGAGCTATCTTTTTTTCTGCACCTGTAAAATGCAGTATCTTTTCCAGGATAGCGGCGTCCTGGGCAGTGTCATGTCCGGGAGACATAGGGTATTTATAATACATGTTTTACACACTGGTATATCAATGATGCACACGGAGCGTGAACTCAGGTTCCCCCGCGACAGGTACTATCTCAAGAACCACGCCTGGCTTTTGCCTGCGGGCGGAACGGTCACAGTAGGTCTCACAGACCTGGGGCAGAAACTGTCAAAGGGTATAGTCCACATCGACCTGCCTGCGCTGGGGGAACGCATACATGCAGGTGAGACGGCTGTAGCCTATGAGAGCATCAAAGCCGTATCATCGGTCTCGCTGCCCTTCGATTCAACTGTGATGCAGGTGAACGAGTCCCTCTGGGACGCTCCTGGCAGGGTTAACGAAGATCCATACGGGGAATGGATGATATCGGTTTCGGGTGACTTCGAGAAGGGCATGGGCATGGATTCGTCAGGGGCAAAAGCGTACTTCACTGAGCTTCTGGAACAGGAGAAAAAGAGATACAGTTATGACGATGCTTGATAAGATAAAGAAGGCGCTTGAGAGGGAGCCGGATGAGGCTGCTGATGAGCTTTTGCATGAGGTGGAGCGGGTTACGGGGGAGGTCCCGTACATACTGAACTTCATGCGGAGAACACCCGACCTCCTTGTCGCAAGGGTTCTATACGAGAATGCTGTGATGCGGGAGTTCAAGAGGCTTGACCCCAGGACCGTGGAGCTCATATCCGTTGCAGTGGCTTCAGCGCTCCGGTGCAGCCACTGCACCAGGATGCATATACGTGTGGCGCGGCGGCTTGGCGTCAGTGAGGAGGAGATATTCGATGCCATACTGATAGCATCGTCCCTGTCGAATGCATCTGTGCTCGCAGAGGCTACGCGCTCGCTCGAAGCCGATGGTACCCAGCCATGTACCGTGTGCGACACGACACCCCCTCCTGAGAAAAAGGGAAGAGAAAACGGAAAGTGAAGGCGGATTAGACGCCCAGCAGGTTGACCAGGCTTATCAGCTCGGTGAACGCAGCAACCTCGAAATCGAGGATCTCTTTTTTTGTCAAGGATATGCTCATCTCGCCGTCCACTGTGAGCCTGTCAGGTCCCCTTCTTACCAGCCTGTCAACGCCGTCGCGGGATAACACCTTTTTTATTTCGCCGTCATGAACGAATGCCCTGCCAGGAAATATGACGGTGGGAGCCAGGCGGTCGAGTTCAAGCTTCTCTGCATCCTCGATAGTTATCAGGCATCCGATATCCTTTTCGGCTGCGACCACGTTCACGCTCCCGCCAAGCTTTGAGAATATGTCAGATAGCATGGGTGCAGCCGCCCTGCCGGTTATGACCGTCGCCCTCTTTCTCGCGGCAGGCAGCCGGCTGAGCGCTTTCTTGTTCTTAATTATGGCAAACGGCGAGCCTGCAAACGTATCATACAGCGGCGTGCCCGTGACGCGGAACTTATATGCTTTACCTATCCTTTTCACCATCTTTGCGAATTCTTCGATGCTCTGTGTGCCTGCCCCCTCGATTATGGGCGCATTGCCGAGTATCAGACCCTGGTCTTTGTAGTTCGCGAACCGCATCAGGATAAGTCCCTTTACGCCCATATCCTCAAGGTCAGAGCATGTCCTCTCGAGCACTTCGCCATCGTTGACACCCGGGAGGATGACGGCAGCCGCATACACATCGCAGCTCCCTGAAAGCTCCCGCAGGATGCGCAGCGAGACCTCGGGGTTCCGCTCGCTCATGTATTTGCGGCGCAATCCCGGGTCAGTTGCGAACACGGTAAATGAGACCTCAGACACGCCGTTTTTTAGGAGGATTTCTGCGCTGCTCGTGTCGTCAAAGCCCTTCCCGCTCGTATATCCGAGATGGAGCGGCAGCCCGTGCTGCGACAGTATGCCAACAAGCCGGTTCAAATCAGGATAGCAGCTTGCATCCCCTCCCCCGCTTATCGTTATCTTATCTATCCCTTTTCCGAAATAGATTGTCTGACCCACATCCTGCACGACCAGGGGCAGCGGCTTGAAGCCGGGATACTGCTCTTTTACGCTCCTGCTGCAGTAGTCGCAGCCCTTCTGGAACGGCATGCAGTGCTTGCACCCGAATGGCGGGACATCCTTTGCGCCCCTGAAATAGCAGTAGGCGCAGAACCCCCGGCAATCAATCCCCGGACGTCCTCCGATGTCTGCGAGTATCTCCATAGGAACTTTCCCTGGTATGAATTAGGCGCAGCAGAAGCACACCGGTATATATAGTTTGCGCAGGATGACCCCGGAACGACCAGTCCCGGCAATAAATTTTGCATTCTGTAACATATATAGTTACATTCAAAGATGTCGTTATAAAATTTTTAAAAAGATTCATAATGGATTATCATGAAAAAAGCGCAAGATTTATGTACCCGTAAGATTAAGGGTAGGGATGCAAGGAATTGTAATGGTTGTTCGATACAATGGATAATACGCTGTTAGACGGAGCCAACGATGTATTTTTTGGTGCTCCACTTGGCTGTATCCAGATATGTTGTGGTATCGTACCACTTTACTAATTTCTTGGATAAACTAAAAGGAGGTATATAAGCTTGGCTGACAAAATAGACCTGTACAGCGACAAGGGCGCAAAGCTGAAGTCTGGCGTAGACATTCAGGCGATCAGCCCATTAAAGAATAGTGCTATAAAGAGCATTATTCAGGGCATCAAGAGGACAGCAGCCGTAGACCTTGCAGGTATCGAAAAGACACTTGCGACAGGAGCCTTCGGCGGTAAGGGAAGAAGAGTTCTCGGACGCGAGATAAAACTCGACGTTGTAAAGAACGCTGAGACAATCCGCTCCAAGGTAGAGAAACTGGTTAGTGTTGAGAGTGGAGACGACACGGTTGTAAAGAGCCTGAACGGTGGCAAGCAGCTGTTAGTCCAGGTACCGAGCGCAAGAATAGATCTCGGTGCTGAGTATGTGGCATCACTCACATCTGCTGCATCCGCAACAACCCAGGCATTGATCGAGCAGTTCAAGGTGGACATCTTCAATGCACCGACAATCAAGTCCGCAGTCTGGGGA
>DUGO01000211.1 GCA_013331375.1 Candidatus Methanoperedentaceae archaeon
CATGCAAAGACCTGTTGCGCTTATCATCCTGGACGGCTTCGGTCTCAGGGAAAAGACTGAGGGCAATGCGGTATCAGCCGCAAGGACGCCGAACCTCGACAGGTTTTATAGGGAATATCCCTGGACAACGCTTGTTGCGTCAGGCGAGGCTGTCGGGCTGCCTGAGGGACAGATGGGGAACTCCGAGGTCGGGCATCTCAACATAGGCGCGGGCAGGATAGTCTACCAGGACCTCACGCGCATAACGAAGTCAATCCGGGACCGCAGCCTTTTCAGTAACGCGGTGCTGCGTGAGGCTTTAATGTTGGCGAAGCAGCACGGAAGCGCAGTGCATCTGATGGGGCTCCTCTCGGACGGTGGCGTGCACAGCCACATCGACCACCTGAAAGCCCTGCTTGAGCTTTCAAAGTTGAACGGTATCGACCGGGTTTACGTCCATGCATTCCTTGACGGGAGGGATGTACCGCCAAGGAGCGCAGCCGTGTATGTCAGAGAGATTGAGGCTTTCACGGAAAAGCTCGGGATCGGGAAGATTGCAACGGTCTGCGGGCGCTACTATGCCATGGACAGGGATAAGAGATGGGACAGGGTGAAGAAAGCGTATGATGCCCTCACGTCCGGAGACGGTATGCATGCGGCTTCTGCCTCTGATGCGGTTGAGGCTGCGTATGCGCGGGGAGAGAGCGATGAGTTCGTGCAGCCGACTGCGATAGCGGAAAACGGCTTTCCCGGGGGTGCTGTCACAGATAACGACACTGTGGTATTTTTCAATTTCCGCTCTGACAGGGCGCGCGAGATAACGCGAGCCATGACGGCTGCCGGTTTTTCGGACTTTGAGCGAAAGCGGCACCCGAAAGTCCATTTTGTGTGCCTGTGCCAGTATGATGAGACGTTCCGGCTGCCTGTTGCATTTCCGCCCGAGCATCACGCAAACATCCTGGGCGAAGTGCTGGGCAAAAACGGCATGATGCAGCTTCGCATAGCCGAGACCGAAAAATATGCGCATGTCACGTTTTTCTTCAACGGCGGCGAAGAGACGCCATTTGCGGGTGAGGAGAGGTGCCTCATACCATCGCCGAAAGTGGCGACCTATGACCTGAAGCCCGAGATGAGCGCATATGAGCTGACAGATGAGACGCTTGAGAGGATACGTTCCCATACCTATGATGTGATAATCCTGAACTATGCGAACTGCGATATGGTCGGGCACACCGGCATTTTTGAGGCTGCGGTGGCTGCTGTGGAAGCCGTGGACGAGTGCCTCGGCAAAGTCGTGGAAGCGGTCAGGCAGGCGGGAGGCATCTCGATAATCACAGCAGACCACGGGAATGCTGAGATGATGACGGATGAGGACGGCAAACCGCATACAGCCCATACCTGCTCCCGCGTCCCGTTCATACTTATCGACGACGGGACAAAAAACCTTCGAAGCGGCATACTTGCAGATATAGCGCCAACCATACTCGAACTCCTGGATATAAGAAAACCGGCAGAGATGACCGGGCGCTCGCTGCTTCAATAATCCGTAAGTGGCATATCGGTCCAGTCTGCGTCTCCCGGCACCGGGTTCGGGCGCAGTGCGATATCCATGTACGTATCCCTGAACCTGTGATTCTCGCATTCCCTGTCCATAGCCCACCTGCCGAGCCCGCCGCTGTTCAGGAGTTCAAGGAGCGCTGACCTGATGGTTCCTGTCCCTCCCGCTCCATGCCCTGTATTCCCGTGTATGAGCCGTACATGCCTGAAACCGTGCTCATACGCCTCCCATATCTTTTCGCGCGCCACCGAAATGGCAGTCCCTGTCGCATAACCGTGCAGGTCCACCGTAATGCGCCTGCTGAAGATGTCAACTTCAAGCGATGCCATATAGCATACCTTTTTGTCACGGCTTATTTACCACGGGCAGCAGCCGCCCGTATCTTTGCTCCAGGTCTATTGATACGCCGAACGTCCTGCTCAGTACGCTGGCAGTGAGCACGTCCGACCTTCTGCCCGAAGCTACAGCCTTGCCCTCGCGCAGAGCCAGTGCGTGTGTTATGGAGGGCACTAACTCCTCGATGTGATGCGTCACGTATATCAGCGTGGGACCTGCATCTTTCGCGCACAGCGTCTCTACCGCATCAAGCAGCTCCTCCCGTGCCCGGATATCAAGTCCTGCACACGGCTCATCCAGCACGAGAAGATCGGGCTCAGGCATCAGCGCCCTTGCCAGCAGGGTCTTCTGGCGCTCTCCGTCTGAGAGTGTGCTAAACCTGCGTTTCGCAAGACCCGACAGCCCGAAGAGCGAAAGCAGCATGCCTGCCCGCTCCTCGTCCTTTTCCGAATGAGCCTCGTACAGACCGATGCTTGCAAACCTGCCCGATAGCACAATGTCCTTCAACGGTTCCCATGCATGCACCATTGCGCCAATCTCAGAGCTGCACTCTCCGATGTGCCGCCGCAGCTCCCGCATGTCCGTTTTCCCGAATTCCCGCCCGAGCACGCACGCGCTGCCTCCCGACGGGTGGTGGTAGCAGCAGATGATGCTCACAAGGCTTGTCTTTCCGGAGCCGTTCGGACCGATGAGCGCCCAGTGCTCGCCCCTGCGTATGCGAAGCGAGATGCCCGAGAGTATGCGATTGCCGTTCCGGGTGAACGATACGCCTCTCAGGTGTACGACGGGCACGTCATCCATGCGCTTTCCTGTGTGCAGGTTGCCTTAACCATTGCGCTGCCTGAAGCGAGCGCCACTGCGTGCAGGGCGAATACTATAAGCCACATGGGTGCTCTTGCGATTACGCAACCATGAGCCCAGGCAAGAGCAAAGTCGTGATGTTCAACCCGATGCCGGTTAGAGCTGGAGAAAGAACGCAGACCACGTCCCTCCAGGTGCCGCTCGTAAACGTGCCTCTGTCCCTGCTTGCGCTTGCGCGGATGATACGGCACGATTTCGATGTGAAAATAATCAATGCGCCAGTAGACGCCAACCCTGACGAAAAGGTGCTGGATGAATGCGAAGATGCGCTGTGCCTTGCAGTGAGCAGCATGACCTGCTACCAGATAAGGCACGGTATCAACGTGTGCGAGGCAGTGAAGAAGCGCTACCCTGCGCTGCCTGTCATCTGGGGTGGATACCACCCATCCACCGAGCCCGAACAGACCCTTGGCAACCCGAATATAGATATCGTTGTCAGGGGGCAGGGCGAACTTACCTTCAGGGAAGCGGTCGGGAGGCTTCGCGATAAGCGCTCGCTTGAGGGCATACCCGGTATGTCATACAGGGACGGTTCCCGGATAGTCGGCAACCCGGACAGGAAGTTCACTGATATCAATTCGTTCCCCGCCATTCCGTACGACATGATAGATGTCGAGAGGCACGTCAAGAGCTATAAGTTCGGAGCTCGCTGCATTGACTACTACTCAAGCCAGGGCTGCGCTTCGGGATGTGCGTTCTGCTCTGAGCCACTGTTCTGCGGCAGGCGGTGGTCTGGCATTGCGCCGGAGCGCGTTGTCTCCGAGCTTTCGCATCTTGCAGACACGTATAATATAGATACGTTCATGATGCGAGACAGCGATTTTTTCCTGAACCTGCGGAGATTGAGGGAGCTGTGCAGGCTGCTCATCGAAAATGACATGGGTATCAGGCTCGTGAGCGTGAACGGCAGGATGGAGCGGCTTTCACGCATGGACGATGCGACCTGGGCGCTTGTGAGAAAAGCGGGCGTATGCGAGCTCTTCGTCGGGTTTGAGAGCGGGTACCAGCCTGCTCTTGATGCCATGCAAAAGGGTGCAGATGTGAGCCAGATAGATGCCTGCGTTGAAAAGTGCATCAAGCACGACGTTGACCTTCGCGGCTCGTTCATGGTGGGCATTCCGGGCATTGATGTGCGGGGAGAGGTCAGGAGCACGCTTTATGCGATACACAGGATGCTCTGCGCATACGGGGAGCGCGGCATGCTCTCGCATACCGATGTGCTGCTGTCGTTCTTCACCCCGTACCCGAACACGCGGTTGTACCTGACCGCGATAGAGAACGGGCTTGCGCCTCTTGAAACGCTTGCCGACTGGGGCGACTTTGACCAGTTCGACTTCAGGGCGCCCTGGATGCCTGATGAGCTCTTCGGGCTTGTGCGCGAGTTCAGGGCTGCGCTGCCAGCCAACTCGGGATGCTCGTTCGATGAATGGTGCGGGTTTTTCAGGGGACTTGAGAAAAGGCTTCAGAGCCCGGATGCCGGGTACAGTTGACCGGATAACAGGATTTACAGGATACTCTGTTTGATTTCCTGTATTTCCCGTAAATCCAGTCCAAAAATCCCGGATGCTTGTGGCTTGTCAGAATCCAAACCTTAATATCACGAATAACCAACATAATCCCGATGCAACAGATTGATGCGCGCGGACGCGTATGCCCGCTGCCGCTCTTCTACACAAAGAGGAAGCTTGAGGAGATGCGGGCGGGCGAGGAGCTCGTGGTGCTTGCGGACGACACGACAGCTAAAGAGACTATACCGAAATGGTGCAGCCTGCACGGGCACGATGCGAGACTGGAGGACATGGGCGGCTACTTCCGTGTCGTAATCCGGAAGCGCTGACAGCGCAAGCTTTAAATGCTATTTGTTCGTAATATTACGAATGATAAGTATGGACTTCGTGGAGAGCGTCAGGAAAAGCCTGGAAGGAAAGCTCAGGAAAGACGAGGGCAACTGCGGCACCTGCCACAAAGTGCTTCGCGAAATCTCGAGGCGCGGAGGCGCGGCGGTCACCTGGGAGAGACCTGACGGTATCGGCTCGAAGATTCTTGACGATAATGGGAATATCGTTGGAAGGGGCGAGGGCATCACATGGCCGCCGGCTATATTGTTCGCGATGGTGGAGGGCGGCTTCTTCGACAGGGATATCGAAGAGGCGCTACTCAAGTCGCTGCAGTGCATCATAGACATGGAGGCTGTGGCTGACATCTACGGCTACGGCAGGGTGGTCACGCCCGTCGCTGCTGCTTACAGCGAGGTATGGGGCTCAGGCGGCAGGGTTGCCATACGGCGCAGGGAGTGGGGCGTCGAGGTGGTGTTCATAGATAAGGACGGGAACGAGATGGCGTGCGGACCCATCTCATACTGCCCGACGTGCGGCACGGCATCCACCATACCCCGTGCTCCCGAGCTTGCAGCAAAGATAAAGGAGAAACTGGCTGGCGCGAGGAATACGGGAAAGGAGAAATACGAGCGCGGGATTGAGAACTGGTTCTCTTACAGGAACGAGCGGGTCTATTGCGAGATAAAGGAGAAAGGCAAAGTTATCGGCAGGGCGATGAAGTGCTGCATCGCATACGCCGGCGTGGTGGCAGAGGTGCATG
>DUGO01000133.1 GCA_013331375.1 Candidatus Methanoperedentaceae archaeon
CTGCAGTATCTATATTATCAAACTGGTATAAATAGCTTGCCACTGTAAAAAATAACATCGACTGCCGTGATTGATGCATCCGAAACATTTATTTGTACTCCGTTAACAATTAACCTATAAAAATCTGAGGTGGAAATTTGACAAGTTTACTGCTCGTGCTCTCAAAAGACCCGTTCTCAACCGAGATTCCGGACCTTGTGCTTGATATCGCAAATGACGCAGCCGGGAAAGGCAGCGATGTCTCGCTGTATCTCGTAGAGGACGGCGTGAATGCAGCAAGGGACAATAAGTTCGGCGAGCGGCTTGGCGAGGCAAGTGAAAAAGGCATCAGGATATATGCGGATGATAAAGCCGTGCTGTCGCGAGCCGTGGGGGACAAATTGATAGCCGGAGTAGAGGTCAGGGAGATAGGAACACTGCTAAACATGATAATGGATACCGACCGTGTGGCATGGTTTTAGGAGATTTTCAAGGTGATATTATGACAGGCAAGCAACTTACGCTCGTATCGATAAACGGACCTTACAGGGACGAGGCGGCATTCACGCTGTTGAGGCTGGCGCATGCTGCAAAGGAGAAGGGCATAACCGTGAATTTCTTCAACTATCTTGACGCCACCGTGATAGGGCATAAAGACCAGGCTCCGAAAGAGTTCCCTGTAATTGAGACGATATTCGGTAATATCCTGAAGAAGGGGCTCAAGAAACCCAAGGCTGACGCTATCGCATGCATCAAATGCACGGAGGCGCGGGGCGTTACAAAGTACCAGACCGAGGGCGTGGTCATCGGCGGGCTGTACGACCTCGCGGAATGGATAAGCGAATCCGACAAAACAGTAATGCTGGGGTGAACCGGATGAAGAAAGTGAACATAATCGTTACACAGTCGCCATACGGGAAGGAAGACGCATTCGGCGCCATACCTATGGCAGCCACACAAGCGGCAGTGGGCAACGAGCCGTCCGTGATTTTCGTTAGCGGTGGAGTCTATTCTGTTGTAAAGGGGCAGAAGACTGGCTACGGCGATGCGACGGTGTGGGGAAGGGATGTCCCCTCAGTTGAGGCTGAGATGCAAAAGAACATGGAGCTTGTGAAGTTTTATGCTCTTGAAACCGACCTCGAAAAGCGTGCGGTCGCGGATGGCGAGCTTGTGGACGGGGTGCAGAAGCTAACGCCAGGACAGCTTACAGATATGATACTGGAAGCGGAAGTCACGCTGGTGTTTTAGATGGCTGAAATAGTACCTGATGTAACCATCGATGTGAGGGGCGAGTGCTGCCCCTACCCCCTCATACGCACAAAGCAGCAGGTCGATAAGCTGAAGAGCGGCGAGATAGTAAAGGTGGTAGCTAACGACCCGGTCGCACCCCAGAATATCGACGCGTGGGCAAAGAAATCCGGGAATAAGCTCCTGGCTGTGGAAAAGGACGGGAATATTTTCAATATATATGTGCAGAAAGCGTGATCGAATTGACTTAAGTGACTTTTTTAGTAGGAAAGATATAATAATATGACGGGCTATTTCCATTCCATGGAAAAAATGGTCCGCCTGCACATATACCACGCAGACCAGTGTGACCCTAAGAAATGTTCCGGCAAGAAGCTTGCGCGATTCGGGCTTGCAGTACTGCACAGTACAGTTCGCAGCCTGCCGCATGATGCAGTGCTGCTCGACCCTTTTGCAGAGAAGGCATTCTCCCCGTCAGACAGGTGCAACGCTCTTGCAGCGCTTGATTGCTCATGGGAGGAGGCTGACCGGGTATTTTCCATCCTGAACCCGAAAATACGGCGCCGTGCACTGCCCTTCCTTCTGGCTGCCAATCCTGTGAACTACGGGAAGCCGTTCAAGCTCAGCACTGTTGAGGCTTTTGCGGCTGCACTATACATACTGGGCAACAGCGAGCAGGCGTCAGCCATCCTCGGCAAGTTCAAGTGGGGCACGAATTTTATTCGGCTCAACCTGAACCCGCTGGATGACTATTCCAAGGCAAAGGACAGCACAGGAATAATAGACGTTCAGGCATCTTACCTGGGAGGATAACGAATGCATCTCATTACGATGGTATTCATACCTGCAGTGGTCATCCTTGCGGTTATCTTCGTTCATGCCGTGCTCGCGTACCTGTCTTTCCCCTGCAATGACAGGAAACATGTTATGATTGCTTTCGGGCTTATGGCTGCCAGCGCGGTAAGCATGCTTTTCGTAGATATCTATACCCTTGAATACGGGGCAGCCAGCGACATTCCTGAATTACTTTGGAAGTTTGCAAATATTATGTATATGTTCGGTATATTCTTCTTTTTCTGCTTCCTGTCGGATTTTGTGGAAAGTGTGAAAAGATATATCATGTTCGTGTTAATGTATGCATTTGCAGCCTCAGGGGTCACATTTTTTGAAAAACAGCCCCTGTATGTCTCAGATTTCGATATCATACACACGTACACGCCACTCGCAGGCGTTGCGAACCTCGGAACATCCATGTTCTGGCTGGTGATTGCATACTGGTTCTACAGGTTCAGCAGGGAAGTGCCTGAGAGCCTTGCGAGGAAGAGGATGCTGCTCATAAGTGCAGGCTCGGCGTTCCCCCTGTTGATGTACGCAGCCAATCTCTTCAGGACCTTTTACCCTGAGTACAATCTACCGCTGCATATCGCTGCCGTAATATTTGTCACCGTCGGCTCTGTGGTGTTCTATGTTGGGTTCACGCCACCCGATTTACTGAAAAAATACTGGACAGAGACCACTGCAGAAGAGTAGGGTATCAGATCAACGTGCGAACAGGCTCAAGTATCTTGTTGATGTACTTTGCAGCAGCGTTTTTCAGGTCCTGCGGATGCAGGCTTCCGGATGCAAAGTCGCGTTCAAGTGCCTGCTGTTCCTCATAGTTCAGGTCACCGCCATATTTTTCGGGTCGCTCAATTGTGATATCAGGAAAACGCGGGAAAATGTGGTACTTAAACAGGCTCAATACCGGGTTGTCAGCGACCTGGCCTGCAGGGCAGAACGCCCCGCGCAGCTTCCTGTTAACCTCTTCCACGCTGTCATCAACAGAGATGTAGTTGCCCTTCGATGATGACATCTTCTTGCCGTCGACNNCTTTCTCTGGTCAATGCCGCCTACCGCAACGTCAAGGTCTAACATTGCAATATCCATCGCCTGCATCAGTGGATATATCATCTGCGAGACTTTCGGGTCGTCCACGTTCCTGCTTACCTCGTCCATGCTTTGCTTCGCACGGTTGAGCGTTGTCGAGCGGGCGAGCCTCAGGTCGTTAAGCATATATTGTTCCGAAAGCTGGAAGTCTGAGCCGAGCACGAATCTCGTCTTTTTTTCGTCAAGACCGAGCGCGATGAAGCAGCGCTTGTTATGCTCAGCTATCTTTTTTACCTCCTCCATGCTCCCTTTCTCGTTCAGGTAGGCGTGGATATCTGCAAGAAGGACCGTGACCTTAAAGCCCGCGTTCTGGAGGTCGAGCAGCTTGTTCACTGTAAGCATATGCCCCATGTGGATTTTTCCGCTCGGTTCATAGCCCGCGTATGCCGAGGGGCTTTCCACTGTTTCGAGCAGACGCCTCAAATCATCTTCAGTGACCACCTCCTCTGTATTGCGCATTGTAAGCAAAAGTCTCTGTTCAATGTCCATACAGCCTCAGCACATGTTTACTCAGCAGTATAAACGTATCGATTGGCACACGGCGCTAAAAAGCCGGTAGCATACACTATGTCATGCAGTGAGAGCCAGTGAATTATCCGGGACTACTTTTTGTCGAGCAGGTAGCTTGCGATTATGATTACTGCCAGCGCGACCACGCTTATCGCTATACCCTCAGTGCCCCTTTTCGCGGCACCTTCCACGCCGCCTATGATTCCTATTGCGTACAGTATATACCCGATCATTTTTGCCGAGAGCGCAGCCATAGCGCGTAATCATCCGATTTACCGATGTATATAACTTTCGCAATAGTTTGGGATATGAACAGGAATCACGCAAAGTAAGGGAAAAAAGAGGAGATTAGAGGGCGTCCTCCCCGGTCTCTCCTGTCCTGATCCGCACTACTTTTTGTACGGGTACCACGAATATCTTACCGTCGCCGAAGTTGCCTGTATGTGCACTCTGCTGGATGATGCCGACAACCTCTTCCGCCTTTCCATCCTTGACGACCAGTTCGATCTTGACTTTCGGCAGGAGATCCACATAATATTCCCTGCCGCGCCATACCTGTTTGATGCCTTTCTGCTGCCCTCGTCCTTTTACCTCGGTAATGGTCAGGCT
>DUGO01000230.1 GCA_013331375.1 Candidatus Methanoperedentaceae archaeon
CTTAACAGGGTGCGGTACGATTTTACTGTCGAGTAGCAGATGGCTGTAAGGCAGGGGATACATAAATCGAGGGGCGGGCTTATCAGGGCACGGGTCAGCGAGACAAACGGCAGGATAGAGGAGGTCACGCTGTCGGGTGACTTTTTCATGTACCCCGAGGATGCGGTCTGCTCACTGGAAAAAGGACTGAGGGGCGTTGAGCTCTCGGAAGAGCGCATACGCCGGGCGCTGGCGGACGCCTATGCGGCGCTGGGGATTCAGTCCCCGGGGACATCGTATGAGGACTTTGCCATTGCGATAATGAAGGCGGTGGGATAGTGGACTTTAACGTAATTGATTTTGGTAAGGTTGACATTCGGTACATGATGGCTATGAACGAGGCTCTGCTGCGCGGCGGCAGGGATGTGCTTTTTTTCTGGAAGCCCTCAACGTCGATAATACTCGGCTATTTCCAGAGGGCTGAAGACGAGCTCAATCTTGCCAACTGCGGCGATTATACCATTGTCAGGAGAACGAGCGGTGGTGGTATCGCGTTCTCGGACGACCGCATGAGGCAGATAAACTACGGTGTGGTGGGCAGCGCGGACAATAAGACGTTCCCCGTAGATATACTCGGCTCGTACAGGGAGATATGCGGTGTGCTGATAGACGCGCTCAAATATTACAGCCTGAATGCCGCATTCCGACCCATAAACGATGTGGTCGTGGACGGGAAGAAGATATCGGGCAATGCGCAGACGCGATGGGAGAACCGCCTGCTGCAGCACGGGACGCTTCTGCTTGATTTCGATGTGGACGAGATGCTGCGCATCTGCAATATCCCGCGGGAGAAGTTCGGGGATAAGAACATATCTTCAGTAAAAGAGGGCATCACATGGATGGACAGGGAGCTCGGGGAACAGAAAGACATGGCTGAGGTAAAGGACGTGATGATGCGCATGTTCTCGGAGAGGTTCGGGGTCAGGCTCATTCCATCATCTCCCACACCGGAAGAGGAACGCACAGCGTCCATGCTTATGCCAAAATACCATTCGGATGACTGGAATTTCAGGAGGCGTGCACCGTAATTTCCGATGGTTGAGCTCCGCAAAGCTTTTTAATGGCGCATTGCCTTCTAAGAGCCCTGACCACTCATGAATTAAATGGTTTATGCGCTCGTTCCTGCAATCAAGAGGCTCACGAATTGAAAACCTTTTAAGCTTGCAATCCAAAGTAACAACTATGTTCACAATTATAACCGGTGCACAGTTCGGGGATGAGGGCAAGGGCAAGATAGTGGACCTGCTGACCGGGGATTACGACATCATCGCGCGCTTCCAGGGAGGCGACAACGCGGGTCACACCATTGTCGTTGGCGGCGAGACCTACAAGCTGCATCTTGTGCCCTCAGGGATACATTACAGGGCGAGGCTTCTCATAGGTCCGGGCACTGTGATGAACCCGGTCGTGCTCATGGACGAGCTTATGAAGCTCAAAAAAAGCGGCATTGACATCACGCCTGCAAGGCTCGGGATAGACGCAAAGACAAGCATCATAATGCCTTACCACATCGAACTTGACTCGCTCCACGAGTCGGCGCGCAGCGATAAGATAGGCACTACAAAGCGGGGTATCGGGTATGCCTACATAGACAAGGTGGCGCGGGACGAGATACAGATGATAGATATCGCAGACAGTGGGCGGTTCATGAAGAGGCTCAAGGAGCTCGCACAGCAGAAGGAGGCTGCCATTGCTGCCATGGGCGGCAGGAGAGGGGTGGTGACTGACCAGGGGCATATAAAAGAGTATTCGGAGATAGGCAGGAAACTTGCGCCGTACATCACTGATGTCTCGCATGAGATAAACAGAGCCCTCGCAGGGGGCAAAAAAGTCCTTGCTGAAGGGGCGCAGGGCACGCATCTTGATATCATCCACGGCACGCAGAAGTATGTAACATCGTCGAGCACCGTCGCTGGCTCTGCCTGCGCGAATCTCGGCATAGGTCCGAAGAGAGTGGATGAGGTGATAGGCGTTATCAAGGCGTACATCACACGGGTGGGAGAGGGACCGCTGCCGACAGAGCAGAAAAACAAAATCGGTGAGCATCTCAGGGAGAAGGGTGGCGAGTTCGGCACAACCACAGGGAGACCCAGGCGGTGCGGCTGGTTCGACCTGCCGCTTGCGAGAAAAGCCGTTGACCTGAACGGATACACCGGAATGGCGCTGACAAAGCTGGACGTCCTGACAGGGCTTGACCCTGTGAAGATTTGCGTACAATACACATGCAACGGTAAAACAGCCGGATACCCGCCTGAGCTCGCAAGCGAGCTGTCGCAGTGCGCGCCCGTATACGAAGAGATGGAAGGATGGGAGGATGACCTGTCAGGGGTAAAGAGCTTCGGGGATATGCCTGAAGGCGCGCAAACATATGTCAAGAGGCTTGAGGAGCTGATCGGCGTCGATATAACGTATGTGTCAGTCGGTCCGGGAAGAGAGCAGACCTTTATTAGGTAATACTGATAGGATAAAGAAGACAGAGAACGAGGACAGAGAACCAATGACAGAAGAGGCAAAAGTTATCAGGCTGAAGGTCGCGGAGGCAGACCAGAGGGATGTGGGCAAGGGCACGGTCAGGGTGGACGAGCCGTTCAGGAAACTGATAGGCGTGGACGTATTCGATGTGGTAGAAATCAGGGGAGAGCGCTCGACCTCAGCCGTGGTCGGCAGGGCTTACCCGTCTGACGAGGGGATGGAAATCATACGGATGGACGGTCTCATACGCACCAATGCCAAGACGAGCATAGGCGAGTATGTCGAGATACGAAAAGCGGAATGGAAAGAGGCGAAAAAGGTCACGCTTGCGCCTGTTACCCAGAACATCCGCATCTATGCATCCAGCGACAGCCTGCGAAACCTTTTCAAGAACAGGACCGTGACAAAGGGAGACATCTTATCGACCACGCCTCCGCGCCGCCCCAGGCAGGCGTTCGGGAGCGAGCTGCTCATCGAGGATTTCTTCCAGGGCATGCCTGGAGGACCTGCGTTCGGGCTGGGTGAGATAAGGCTGCTTGTTTTCTCAACTGCGCCTGCCAACATAGTCAGGATAACCGATATGACCGAGATCGAGCTCCTGCCCGAGCCGGTAACGCCCACTGAAGAGCAGGCGCTGCCAGACGTCATGTACGAAGACATCGGCGGGATAAAGCACGCGATCACCAAAGTAAGGGAAATGATAGAGCTTCCGCTGAAGCATCCCGAGCTCTTCGACAGGCTGGGCATAGACCCGCCGAAGGGAGTGCTGCTTCACGGACCGCCGGGGACTGGCAAGACCATGCTCGCAAAGGCTGTTGCGAACGAGTCGGACGCATACTTCATAATCATAAACGGTCCCGAGATAATGAGCAAATACTACGGCGAGAGCGAGCACAGGCTGCGGGAGGTTTTTGATGAGGCTGAGAAGAATGCGCCTGCCATTATTTTCATTGACGAGATTGACAGCATAGCGCCCAAGCGCGCTGAGGTCTCGGGAGAGGTTGAGAGGCGCGTCGTGGCGCAGCTCCTGTCACTGATGGACGGGCTGCGGACGCGCAAGAACGTGATAGTCATAGGTTCGACCAACCGCCCTGAAGCCCTGGATGCGGCGCTGCGCCGCCCGGGCAGGTTTGACAGGGAGATTGAGCTGCGACCGCCGGACCGAGAGGGCAGGCTGGAGATATTCCAGATACATACGCGTGCCATGCCGCTGGCTGAGGACGTCCTGCTGGATGAGCTGGCTGAGCAGACTCACGGCTTCGTGGGCGCGGATATAGCAGCGCTGTGCAGGGAGGCTGCGATGAATGCGCTGCGCCGTGTGCTGCCCGAGATCGACCTTGAGCAGCAGACCATCCCGAAGGAGATACTTGAAAAGCTTGTGGTCAGGCGCATGGACTTCATCGAGGCATCCAAGGAAGTACAGCCATCAGCCCTGCGTGAGATTCTCGTCGAGGTGCCGAGCGTGACCTGGGCAGACATCGGGGGTCTTGAAGAGGTGAAGGCTCTGCTGCGTGAGGCTGTGGAGTGGCCTCTCAAGTATCCTGACTCGTTCAAGCGCATCGGTGTCGAGTCGCCAAAAGGTGTGCTGCTCTTCGGACCGCCTGGCACAGGCAAGACCATGCTTGCGAAGGCCGTGGCAAACGAGAGCAGGGCTAACTTCATCACCGCAAAGGGCAGCGACCTGCTGTCGAAGTGGTACGGCGAGTCTGAGAAGCACATCGCAGAGATATTCAAGCGCGCACGCCAGGTTGCGCCATCCATCATTTTCCTTGACGAGCTGGACGCGCTGGCTCCCGTGCGGGGAAGCGCAGCCGGGGAGCCGCATGTGACAGAGCGCATAGTCAACCAGCTGTTGTCAGAGCTCGATGGGCTTGAGGAGCTTCACGGCGTGGTAGTCATAGGCGCCACGAACCGCCCTGACATCATAGACCCCGCGCTCCTGCGCCCGGGCAGGTTCGACGAGCTTATCCTGGTGCCCGTACCTGATGAGACGGTGCGGCGTGAGATTTTCAGTGTGCATACGAAGGGCATGGCGCTTTCTAAGGATGTCGATATCATCAGGCTCCTGGCGATGACACAGAATTTCACAGGCGCGGATATTGCTGCAGTTTGCAAGAAGGCGGGGCGGTTTGCGATGCGTGAGGAGATAAAGGCTGAANNCACAGGCGCGGATATTGCTGCTCTGTGCAAGAGGGCAGGGAGGTTCGCGCTGCGGGAAAACATCGGGGCAGCCGAGGTAAAGCAGAAGCATTTCCTTAAGGCGCTCGGTGAGACAGGACCGTCCGTTACTTCGGATACAATGAAATATTACGACAATATCAGGAACGAGCTCCGCATAAAGAAGTCTAAGGAGATAGAGAGCTCGGGTGCGATGTACAGGTAATGCTCAGGTTTAGGCGTAAGAATGATAAGGGAAGCATCTCTGTATGAGAGACTGGGGGACGGCAAGGTAAAGTGCCACGTGTGCGCGCATACCTGCACCATATCCCCTGATAAGATTGCCATATGCAGGACGCGCCAGAACAGGGAGGGTAAGCTCTATACC
>DUGO01000218.1 GCA_013331375.1 Candidatus Methanoperedentaceae archaeon
GTGCAGTATGGGCATCGAGGTACATGAACGTCATTATCAGCAGGTTCTCGCATTTGCCCACAACGAAACCCGTATCTTTGACCTCCCTGCTGATCTTCTTCTCAAGCGGCTCTGCCGAGATGCGCGACAGGATGAAATTCACCACTTTCCCGCTAGTAAGCAGCAAGAGCACGTAACCTGCAATCAGGATAGCAGCATCAGTATTGTTCATAGCTGTCCTCCCGGCTGCCAGCCAGGTTTTTCACAGGCAAATGCCGGAACACGTACTGTAAATCCTCTTCGATACCTGATATCTCTTTCCACATCGAGCGGCGAAGCGCCCCCGACACTGCCTGCTGCGTGATACCGAGCGTCTCAGCGACTTCATGCTGCGTCCCAGTCTCCCGGTATTTCGAATACACCTCATGCTGCCTCCTTGACCAGCTCTTTTTGAGCAACATCATCAGGTTGACATCTGCTGCCACAGCCCTGTCAAGAAGCTCATCATCCGTCCGCATTGCGAACACAAGTCCGGTTTTCTTAAGGCTTTTAAGCACGTCGGATGCTGTGTGGAACGCAGGTCCGTCCATCCTCGACACGTCGCGGCTATTCTCCGCAGTTTCAATAAAATCATGCACGAGCGCAAATCTCATGGAGTGCGGGTATATCTCTGTGAGTATCATATCCAGTATCCCATAGCAGTTCGATGCGTTCAGGAGGACCCCTTCTATTTCGTCTATGCCCTTCAGTATCCTGAAGTCCGCATACATGTCCTCAAGGAAGGTTTTGTTCACACGCCTGCATACCTGCTCAAGCTGCCTGCGGAATGCCGCCCTTTCGGTAATAGACCGTGACGAGACCACATCGCCAGCCATCACATAGAGCTTTCGCCTCATAGAAGATACATGTGCGCCTAAAGTATATATAATTACAGCCTATAGAGTTGTTATTTAAAAAAACAACTTCAAATTGTTGTAAAATGCAAAAACAACAACTTATTATTCCGCGCTGCCGGTCTTCATCCGTACCTTTTCTACGATGCCAGAAATGGTGTCTAACGCACTCCGGATGAGCGCCTCGAACCGCTCGCCGCGCATGCTTGCCCTGCCGAGCGTCTCGCCAAGCTCTACTGGCAGCGCGATGTCCAGCCAGTTGTCCCTTGTCCTGTGCAGAACAGGGTCTGACAACAGCTTTCCTGCGACATTGACCGCAGCCTCTGCGCTGCTTTTGTCCTTATACTTGAGAGGCACATGCAGCGTTAGCTTTGTTATCCGTCCCTCGCCGTCCTTCGGCGTATAGAGCCGTATTATCTCCTTACCGAACTTCCCGAAAAAGTGGTCAGTGCCCTTGCCGAAGCCCAGCTTCTCGATGGCAGTGACCGTATGTGCAGGCAGGTCGTCCATAATGCAGCCGCAGAGAGCGTTGGTAATCGCCTCCTCGCCTGTAGCCTCAGATATGCGCACGAACTGCGGGAGCGGGAAACCCATTACGACCTCTTCGTCCCTGTATCCGCCAAACGTCCTCGCGCCGTTGCATAGCAGCGACAGGTTGACCTTCTTTTCGATGTACGGGATAGCGGTGCACTCGCCGCATACAGCGAACTCGCCCTTGAACTTTGATTCCACAGGCTCGCGCCCCTGCAATTGCGATAGCACAGTCGTGATGCGCATCAGCTTTCTCGGATTCCCGATGACTAAAACAACATCCGGCTCGAACTCGCACTTCTCAAGAGGAGCAAGCCTCACGAACCTGGTTTCTGCAGGCTTGATTCGCGGATACACTTCACCGTATGACGGCTCGGTGAAGCCAAGCGCAAGCTCTGCGCTGGTGCATGAAAGCCCTTCGACATCGAACGTGAAGCTATCGCCGAGCACGGCAGCCTTCCTTACCATCTCGCAGAACCGCATGGGCGACTGTGTGCTCTTTTTGTCTTCGGTCTTCAGTATCTTCACAGCCACCGGCGATGACGGGAGCTCAAAGAACTTCCTGAACTTCGTTGATATCTCTTCGTACTTCATCAAATCAATCCTCCACACTGATGCCATGCGACTTTGCTATATCCTGGAATGCACCTGCCACGTATTTCACCTGGTCAGGCTTCAGCCCGTAGGTGTTAATCTTGAAGTTCTTGCTCATGCCGGGATGCAGCCCGACTATCTTCCTCTTTTTCAGCTCATGGTACAGGAAGTAGCCCCGTCGCTTGTCCTTTTCAGCCACCTCATGGAGCGCAAGGCTCTCAAAGTTCATCAGCGTGTGCTGCTTGGGCTTCATGCCCATCTGGTGGAACCCCTCTATCTTCTCAAGCTGGGAGACAAAGTACCTCGCCTTTTCCACCTCTTCATCCCAGTGCTTCACGCGCTCGACGACCGCGGGGAACGATGCCATCAGGGTTATTATGGGCGCACCGAACACGGGCGAGCAGCCGAACATCGCAACCTCTTTCTTCGAGAATCCGCGCCCGCTCCAGTTACCCCTGACGGTTGACCTCTCGAACACCTTCCCGCTCCACTCGTACGTGGTCGCGAGGATGCCAATCGGACCAGACGCAGCCCAGCTCTTGTGCCCGCTGCCGCAGATGAAGTCCGCGTGCAGCTTTTTCCCGTCAACAGGCATAATGCCGGATGAGTACGCGGTGTTCAGGAGGAACGGCACATCGTAGTCCTGGCACACTTTTCCCACAGCCTCGGCATCGTTCAGGTTGCCGTACCTGTAATCCACATGGGTCAGAAGCGCCAGCGCAGGCGGCTTGCCTGTGGCACGCTCAACTTCCTCGAACTTCCTGGCATAATCTTCAGCGTCTATCCTGAACTCAGGATATCCCGAGTGCGGGACTTCAACTATCTTCAGCCTGTTCGCCTCGGCTGCAAGATACGATGTATAGTGCGCAAGCGCGTCGAGCACAACGGTGTCGCCGGGCTCGCATGCCATGTGCATCACAGACCACTTCGCATGCCTGCAGCCGGCTGTGAACCTCACATCGTCCATGTTCAGGAACTCTGCCACATCGCCCACAAAATCCTTGATGGGCGGGTTCTCCACAAGGTCAACCCTGGACTCAAAGCAGTAGTCGCACACCGAGTAGCCGTCCGCGAACTCAAGCAGCGCCTTTCTCGCCTCGGCTGTGAGTATGCCNNGCGCTGGATGGGGTGCACGTTCACGTACACATCCTGTATCCCGCGCGTGAGCTCCCGGTATTTCTTCAGGTCCATGTTCAAGTCCCCAGGCGCAGCTCCCTGATTATCTCCTCTTTAGTCGCCCTGCCCACTATCAGGACTTCGCCGTCGACCGCCACTGTCGGAACCGAGAGTATGCCGAGCTTCGCAGCGCGCTCCTTTCCTTCGGGATACGAGGTGTTTATCTCCTTGAATTTCGTGCCCTGCGGAAGGACTTCGCGAAGAATGCGCCGTATATCATGGCAGTCGTGGCATGTATCGGAGTAATAGAGTTCTACGAGTTTCATTTCTGGTGGCAATAATCTCCTGCCAGCTTATAAATATGACTATTGAGGAAAAGAGGGTGCTGGCGCTGGTGATGAGAGAAGACTGCTGCGCCCAGCCGCGCGCGCGGGATATTTCGCGGCGCTCTTAGAGTAATGCTCTGTGCAGCAGAAGCGATAATCAGGGAACATGCGCTCATTTGAGAAAAACTATATGTTGTTCGAAACCTCAATAAGGTAACAACCAGTTTACTGAGGTCTAAGATGCCCACTTTAACAGCATATATCGAAAAAGATCCTGAAACAGGCTTATACGTCGCTATAGTACCGGGAATTCCCGGCGCCCAT
>DUGO01000013.1 GCA_013331375.1 Candidatus Methanoperedentaceae archaeon
CATCAAGCACAGCGCGGTCAAGCTCGATGTCTCCTCCTGCAATCACCAGGTCTATGTCCTTATGCTCTTTTTTCGCCAGGTCTCTCATCATTCTCGGGAACCTGTTGAATATCTGCTCAAGCGGGACCATCCGTGAGAACATTACCTCGTCCTGCAGCTGGTTGGTCAGCCTGTCAAGGCTTGACAGCGCCTCCTCCAGGGCTTCTATCTTATAGTCCGATGCAAGCTGCATCAGGCGTATCTTATTGATGACGAGTTCACCGACAAGGTCCATCATGGAATCAAGGCGCTCCACGTTCACGCGCACTGTCTGGATGTTCTTAATCGCGCCCTTATCGGCGTCAGTGCCCTCTCTGGCTCCAGTTGCCAGTCCAGGGGCATCTGTGTACGGCATGACCTCGACTTTCGATACCTCGGCAATGTTTTTCACGCTGTCTCCGATTTTCGTCAAATCCTCTTTCGTGGAAACTATTAAGTTGAAATCCCTGTCAAATTTCTCCTGAGTCAGGTCTGAAATGGGCGGGCTTGCGCCGATGATTCTCCCGCACTCTGAAAGGTTCCGGAGGATTACTGAAAGGCGTGCGGACTTGAGCGCACAGGACTTGTCAAGCGTCACTGCCACATTGAACGTGTTCAAGCCGTCCTTCTGCGGGATTGCGGCTGCAGGGACGGCTGCAGTGGTCGTGTCCTTTTTGGCTGCATCGCGAACCGGTTTCTGGGTACTGTCCCCACTGATTCCCCTGACAGTGGAAAGTGCGGTGATTTTATTTATCAGGGGAGAAATATCGTGCTTTATGGAGTCTTCAGGAGTTTCCACCATCTCCTCAAGTGCATCCACGCATTCAAAAAGGAGATTTATTGATTCGTTGTCAAGGTCGAGCTCATTCCTTTTCACCATGTCCATCAGGTTTTCCATCTGGTGGGTGAGTTCGGCGATACTGGAATATCCCATTGTAGCAGACATGCCTTTTAGCGTATGGGCTGCCCTGAAAAGCGCGTGTATGGTCTCCTGGTTATGCGCATCCTTTTCGAGCGCCAGGAGTGAGTCATTCATTACATTGAGGTGTTCAGCCGATTCTTCGGCATAAATTTTTTTATACTCATCCATATCGTCCATAAAATCCCCTACGTGTTCTGGGTTATCCCCTCGGCGATCTTTTCAATAGGCAGCACATAATCCGCGAGCTTTTGCTCTACTATGGTTCTGGGCATCCCATAGACAACGCACGTTGACTCATGCTCGGCGATGACCTTGCCGCCAGCCTTTTTCAATTTCCTTATTCCCTCAGAGCCGTCCGAGCCCATGCCTGTAAGGATGACCCCGAGCGTGTTCTTTCCGTAAATATCGATGACCGAGTTGAGAAGGACGTCCACGGACGGTCTTACACTCTGTACCTTCTCGCCTTTATTGAGCGCGATGACCTCAATACTCCTGCCGTTTTTATTTTCCCTCTTTACCGTCATGTGATAGTCACCCGGGGCTATGAGAATGGCGCCGGGAACGACCAGGTCGCCTTCCCTTGCCTCCCGTACCCTGAGCATCGACATGCAGTTCAGGCGGTCAGCCAGCGACCTTGTGAATCCAGGAGGCATGTGCTGGACAACAAGGACTGCAGCGTTCAACGTGGGCGGGAGCCTGGATATGATGGTATGCAGCGCTCTCGGTCCGCCCGTGGATGTGCCTATCACAACGACTTTGCTCGCATGCGTATGTGCGGAAGGCTCCGATTTTACTTCGACCCTCTTTTCCTCAATGAACCTCAGGCGGGATATCTCCACAAGCGCGGCTGCCCTGACCTTGCGTATCAGTTCATCCTTGATGGCGGTAAGATTCGGGGCGGGCGACCCTGAAGGCTTTGGTATGAAATCAACAGCTCCGTAGTTGATAGCCTTGATTGTGACATCTGCGGAGCTTTCCGTGCTCAGCATAATCACGTGCGTTGGACACTCGCTCATGATATACCCGAGGGCGTTCAGCCCGTCAAGTACAGGCATCTCTATGTCCATCGTGACGACATCCGGCTTCAGCCGGGTCACTTTTTCTATGGCGTCCATGCCGTTACTGGCTCTTGCAATGACTTCAATGTCCTCTGAATCTGCAAGCATGTCAGAGATCATTTTTCGCATTAATGCAGAGTCGTCCACAACCAGCACTCGTATCCTGGACATTCGTCAGCCTTAATGCATCGTTTTAGAAACGATTTCAAGCACTTTCGTGGAGTCAAAGGGTTTCACGATAAAGTCCCTTGCTCCTATCTTTATGGCATCGCTGATGATTGCCTGCTGTCCCATCGAGCTGCACATCACGACCCTTGCATCCCTGTCATAGGACATTATCTGCTTCAGGCATTCGATACCGTCGGCATTTGGCATGATTATATCAAGGAACACAAGAGACGGCTTATGCTCCTTGTATTTTTGCACGCCATCAAGCCCGTCTACAGCCTCTATTATTTCGTTTCCTGTGGGTGCCATGACTTTTTTCAGCATCATTCTCATGAATGCTGCGTCATCCACAATCAGTATTTTGTTTGACATACTCTTCTCCTTTTGTTTTCAGGTACTCCTGTAAACGCCATATCTTTTGAAGGTTTCAATCTCATCCTGAGCCCGGTCTATCTTCCTTTTCAGGTCACCGAGCATTCGGGTCGCCTCTGGGTTGGTGTTTCCCGGGTACATCTGCTTCATCGTCATGAAGATTTTCCGGTCAATGATGTTCTGCTGCATCAGCCTGATGTTCTCTTCCACGCTGCAGATGACGTCTTCCCTTGAGGGTGATTTCCGGACGTTCTCGATGCACTCGTTAAGGATGGCAGGGACTTCCAGTGCGTCCTGCACGGCAACCTGGAGACAGTCCAGGGTCACAGGTCTCACGAGATACTCGCATACCATATTGAGCCGGCTGATGTCTTCCAACCCTGGAGGCTTTGCAGTGATTACTATCGTCGGTATATCAGGCTCGAGCATCCTTATCTTCTCTATCAGCTCCCACCCGTCCATGTCAGGAAGTTCGATGTCCAGCAGTATCAGGTCAGGCGGCTGGTTTGTTACGACCTTGAGGCAATCCGCACCTGTAGACGACATGCCAGTAATGTAATTTCCCGTATCCATTGATATCATTTCAGCGTATAGCGAAGCTAATCCACTATCGCCGTTGACGATCAATACGTATTGTGCCCTTCCATCCATTATCTTCCAGTAAATGTCACATTTATATGAGTATTGGTGAGAAAAGGTTCACAAGCATATGCCGGGGGCGGCATTTCGCCCGGGAAGGCGGATTTGGACGCACCGGTAAATGGCATTGCTCTTCTATGCGGTCAGCTGCAGTTCAAGATTCGGATTTAATATCATATCGTTGTTATCTGCAAAATTCCTGTATATCGATTGCAGAGCCTCTTCCATGCTGGCAGCTTCTTTGATCTGGAAATAGATTGAAGACGGGTACTGGATAAGTTTGCTTATCTTGCACGTGCTATTGGATAAAGACAGGTATATGGCTATCAGAATGGCTGTGAACCTGTTTATGGTCGGATCGGTCCCCGTAACCTGGAATGCCACACTGCCCTCCTCATTGCACACCGATACTTTCACGGGCCAGTTGAGGAATGAAAGCTCCTCATTTATCATCTTACCCAGGTTGTCTACATCGTAGAGATTGATATTACTGTTCTGGGCAAAGAACTGCATTGCATAGCCCATCGGTGGGAATGTGGTCTTCCGCTCAAGCAGCAGCCACTGGAACATCGCGAGCGGTATCGTAACACCGTATATGCGCTGCATTGTCTGCTCTTTTGCATGGCTTTTCTCCTTAAGCAGGTCCTTTGCCAGCTCAAGGCTGCCGAGGTTCGAGGTAACGAATCCCGTAAAATCGATGATATCGCGCATGGTTGCCGACATGTTGCCCTGATGCTTTTTCAGCAGGGGGTCAAGGAGCTTCAGGTGGGCATCTGATATCACGACATTTTTCCTTAGCATATTCCTCCGGTGTGAACAACATTATGATGCTCATCANNAAGTCATATAATGCAACCGGCTGACCGCAAACTGTGTTTATGCGCTGGAACATTATGCTGATGAACGCCTGGCAGGACTGCATGGCATGATTGGCTCATATCAGGGGCAGCAGGCAGGTTCACACTTTTTTCACAAATAGGTATATAACACTGATTGAGTTTTTTTTGTTTACATAATCGTTCCCTCTTGAAGATATATTTAAATAGTAAGAAAAATGGAGAATCGTATGATAAGCATAAAGGACATGTCATTAAGCAGAAAGCTGACGGTCGGATTCGGACTGGTTATCTTTCTACTGGGAGTTGTAGGATTCGTTGCATACTCTGGCTTAAATACTGTTGGTGAGCATCTGGACGAGATCCTGAATCAGCGCGCAGTGCTTGCAGATAATTCTATGGAATTGGAATTGCTGGTGCTTGGTCAGCAGAATGCGTTACGCGATTACGTAAATGGTGACAAAAATGTTGCCAAAATATATCAAGAAAATAAAAATAGAATCGAAAAAATAATAATTAGCCTAAAAGAACATGGCGCAGATGAAACTACCATAGACCGTGTAAGTGTAAAACTCGGAGAATTTGACGAACTTGCGAGTGCACCCATATACGCTAAGAAACCAGGGTTGTTCGCCCTCGTTGACACACATGGAGATTATTATTCAGGAGAATATAAAGATTTCCAGGCAGTGGTTCACAAATTCGAGGATATCCTTGGATACGGGACTTATGTGACAGGAGAGAATGAAATAGATACGAACATAAAATATGAAGAGCAGAAGTTGAGACGACATGAGAAAGATATTGTAATGTATACAGAACCGAGGTATAACAGAGATGCTGCAAGTTACTGGAAGTCATGGCAGACGGATATAACTGATTTTGGTAATGCCGTAGAGCAGTCAAATGACTTCACCTCAGCCGAGAAAGCTGATATAAAGGCAGGTCTTGTGGCGTATGAAGCAAAATTTGAAAAAATAATGGATTTGCAGACCGGCATTTATACAAGAATGCAGGAACTGGAAACGACCGGAGACGAACTCAATGCGTTGCTTGTAAAATTCGAAGCGGATCAAAGCGCAGCGATGAAGACCGCAGAAGAGAATGCCGAAAACGCTAAGACCTTCTCTATACTGGCAATGTTAGTTTCTGGAATTACCGCTGCTATTATCGGGCTTTGTTTTGGACTTTATATCTCCCGCTCTATCACAAAGCCCATCGATGTCATGCTCCAAGCATCGAATAAGATAGCACAGGGCGACCTGACTGTCGAAGTGAGAAATAACTCAAAGGACGAGATAGGGCAGCTCTCCCTGGCTATATATGCAATGACCCAGAGCATCAAGGGAGTGCTGTCAAAGGTACAGAACTCATCTGTCAGGGTCGCATCCACAGCCCAGGAACTCTCAGCGTCCAGCGAGGAGATGAAAGCATCCACAGACCAGATATCAAGCACCTCGCAGGATATCGCAGCAGGCGTGAGCCAGCAGTCAAGCAAGCTTGTCGAGATAAACAGAGCCATGAAAGAGATGACAGGCAGTGTGCAGCAGGTTGCGGAGAACGCACAGAAAGCAACCGAAGGTGCGAACGAAGCAGCCAGGACAGCACAGGAAGTCGGCAGGATATCCACAGAGGTCTCAGGGAGAATGTCTGACATCAAGACGACTGTGGATAACTCTGCGGTTGTGATAAGGGACCTGGACAACAAATCACAGAAGATAGGCGAAATCATAGGCGTGATAACCAATATCGCAGACCAGACCAACCTTCTTGCCCTGAACGCAGCCATCGAGGCTGCACGTGCTGGCGAGCACGGGAGGGGCTTTGCGGTGGTGGCTGAGGAAGTCCGCAAGCTTGCTGAGGAATCCAGGGACGCAGCCAACCAGATTACATTGCTGATAAAGGAAATCCAGCAGGGTACGAAGAATGCTGTCGTCAGCATGGACCAGGGCACAAAATCCGTTAGCGAGGGTGCGAAGACCATTGACGCTGCACTGGCAGCCATCAACCGCATCGTGGATGCGGCTGGCGGTGTAGCCAATATGGTGCAGGAAATCGCAGCCGCTGCTGAAGAGCAGTCCGCCTCGGTCGAGGAGGTCACTGCGTCAACAGAGGAGGTATCCGCAATAAGCGAAGAGTCTGCAGCCAGCACGGAAGAAGCTTCGTCTGCGGCTGAGGAGCAGGCAGCGTCCATGGACCAGCTGTTGAGCGCTGCGCAGGAACTCTCGGCACTCTCAACCGAACTGCAGTCTGAAATACTCAAGTTCAATCTCGGGGAAAACTTGACAGGAGCCCTGAAGCAGCAGCAACAGGCACCTGCGACGCACCAGCATGAGCCTGCCAGGCAAGAGCATGCGGTGAGGCTGCCGGCGAAAAAAGCACAGCGTGTGCCTGAAAAGCCCCATCTTGTAAAGCATTTCACCAATCTTGTGAAGCACGAGCATAATGCCCCGCCTCACGGCTCTGACGGGCATCCCGAATCACNNGAAAGTAGTGAGACCATGGCTGAAGTAGCAAAAGCGGGAAACGAAGAACTCCAGCTCGTTGTCTTCAGGCTTGGCAACGAGGAGTTCGGCGTAGATATCCAGAGCGTGCAGGAAATCATCCGCATGGCTAACATCACACAGATACCCCGTGCACCGCCGTATATCAGGGGCGTAATCAACCTCCGAGGCAGGATCATTGTGGTGATTGGTCTCAACGCTGTGATGGAGCGGCAGAATACCGAGCATAATGCTGACACCCGCATTATGGTTGCTGATATCGATGGCACCGTGATGGGCTTCGTGGTCGACTCAGTGAGCGAGGTCATCCGGCTGCCTGTCAGGGACATCGAGGCTGCCCCGGCTGTTGTCAGGAGCAAGCTGCCGACTGAGTACTTCAGGGGTATCGGAAAGCTTAAGGACAGGCTGCTGATACTGCTGAACCTTGAAAAGATGCTCAGCATCGAGGAACTCCAGCATGTGCAGGGCATAACCTCGGAAGCCATCGGGAATGCGGCTGAGTAGAACGCAGTAGTATATAGTATGCTTTCAATATATATGAGGCTCTATGTACTACCCGGGTCTGACAATGCCAGGGTGTGAATGATATCCCAATGCTCTGGTTCAATACCCCGAAAAAAGAGAGAAATGGCGTACTGAAAAAGATAGAGAGTGGAACTGCCGACGATGCGGGAATCCGGTCTCTGCTAAACTCGATTGAACGCCAGCCTGAGCGTTTGCCAGAGTTGGTAGAGTCGCTCGTCGGGGTGTTGAAATCACAGCAGACAAAAGATTGCAGGCAGGCATTATGCGTACTCGTGAACATAGCGAATAAGAATCCTGAGTCCGTACTCGGTTCTACTGAGGTGGTAATCGAGCTTGTCAGGAAAAAGGAGATGGGATATGAAGGTCTCATATACGCGCTTGAGTTTTTGTCTCTTGTATATACCAGGGAGCCGGAGAAGATAAAAACCACCCTGGTTGAGCTGTTCAGCTGCCTGCGAAACATGAACGAAGGGGTACGCAAGAGGGCATACAATCTCCTGTCTGTGATCGCAGTAAATTCGCCCGAAGTATTCAAGGGGCATTCGATTGAGCTTAAACGCAGCATACTGGGTCTGAATACTGATGAGCGGGTCTATGCCTGCAGGCTTGCGCGCATCCTTGCGGATACCGACCAGTCAGTAGTTGAAGACCTGTATGAGATCCTGAAGGACGTGGAGATGACCCAGCACAACAACGAGCTGCGTGCCGAGGCATCCGCCGTACTGCGTAAACTGAAAGTAAAGGAAGAGCCGGTCATGCCTCTGCCACAGGAACCTGACTTTGATCTGGATAAGGGGCTAATCGATACACAGGATATGGTGTCAACCCCGGACGTTACTTCAATTGCAGGAGAGCTGCCTTCAATCCTGACCGGGATGAATCTCGAAAAGGATGCCGTGGACCTTCTTGGCTCAATGGGACTCGGGCACATGATTGTGAACAGGGCATCGCCTTACGAGCGGAAGCCGGATAATATGCATATGCTTGAGCTGACAGTGAGCCAGATGCTGAATTCAGGAAACATCGAAGGGGCGTTGCTCATGACGACATCTGCACAAGTGCTGGCTTCAGCCGGAACGCAGATAACAAGCTCTATCCTTGGCAACATATCAGCCCTGCTGGCAGCCAGTAACGATCACAGGAGCAAGGTCAGCCTTGAGTGGGCAAACAAGAAGCTGATAGCCATGCTGGTCGGGAACGACATGGTTCTCGCTGTCGTTGCAAGACCGGAATCCCAGCTCGGCGTAGTTCAGTTTGAGATGAATATGTTCGCTGAAAAAATCGGGAATATGCTGGCAGTATGAACCTGGCGACTTGCCGAGGCTGGATTCGCCAGCCTGCAAATTCCCGTATACAAAAGTTTATAGGGTTACCCTTTTATAGTCTGGTACCAGTCGCACGTCATACATGTTCCTCTTTTCTGTGCAAAGGTACCCTGTACCTTGCCTCCGCAAAAGGTACCTGCAACTTTTCAGCAATCCCTTCCGCGTCCCAGGCTCGCCGGGCATATTCCCATTTCGCGTACTTTACTTCCGCCTTTTTCCCTACCGCATTTTTTGAATTCCCAACAGTTTTTTGCTGACATATGTCATCTATAGTAGTTATGAACGCTCTTATATTTAAATCATTTTTTAAAAAAATGCAAAATGTGAATTGTCCGCCAGTCCATGTTACAGGCGTACCCGGTAGCCCGCTAATCCTTTTTATCCCCCTCCCAATCTGAGC
>DUGO01000134.1 GCA_013331375.1 Candidatus Methanoperedentaceae archaeon
GAGGCAAAGCGCAGCAGGCTGATAGAGGACTACTGCGTGCTTTCAGTAGGAGACGACCTCGAGCTCCTGATGGGGCACAAGAGGGGCGTGGACAATAAGGACATCCATGAGCTGGCATGGAACACGCTCATGAAAGCGACCGGAGTCGCGAAAAAGCTCAAGCTCTACGGCGCAGGGCAGGATATGCTGTCAGATGCGTTCTCAGGCAATGTCAGGGGCATGGGTCCCTGCGTGGCAGAGATGGCGTTCACCGAGAGGCAGGCTGAGCCGCTCGTCGCATTCATGATGGACAAGACCGAGCCCGGTGCCTTCAACCTTCCGATTTTTCGGATGTTCGCAGACCCGTTCAATACTGCGGGTCTGGTAATCGACCCGAGCCTGCACAGCGGTTTCAGGTTCGAGGTATGGGACATCCAGGAGCACAAGCGCGTGTTCATCAATACCCCTGAGGAAACGTATGACCTGCTCGCGCTCATAGGCGCTAAGAGCAGGTATGTCATCAAGCGCGTGTTTCCGAAAGAGAACCCGAAGCTGCCAGCGGATGAGCCTGCAGCAGTCGTGAGCACGGAGAAGCTCTACCAGATAGCCGGCGAGTATGTGGGCAAGGACGACCCCGTTGCTCTTGTGAGGGCGCAGTCCGGGCTGCCTGCGCTCGGCGAGGTGCTCGAACCCTTTGCTTTTCCCCACCTCGTGAGCGGATGGATGCGCGGCAGCCATAACGGACCTCTCATGCCAGTGGGCTTTGCTGATGCGAGATGCACGCGGTTCGACGGACCTCCGCGGGTGAGCGCAGCCGGGTTCCAGATAGCCAACGCCACGCTCGTGGGTCCGGTTGACCTCTTTGACGACCCTGCATTCGACTTGACGCGCAAGAAGGCGCAGCATGTTGCGGATTACATGCGCCGGCACGGTCCCTTTGAGCCGCACCGCCTGCCCATGGAAGATATGCAATATACCACCATGCCAAAGGTGCTCAGGAAGCTCGAGGGCAGGTTTGAGGAGACAGAGTGAAATATGGCAGGAGCTGGCAGTTTGCTGCGGAATCCGGTAACATTGATTTCGCTCGAAAAACCAGACACGATACGAATAGGACTGAAGCTGGAGAAAATTGCCATAAAAAGCCTGGTTTTTATTGCGGCGATTCTGCTTGCAGGACATGCGGAGGAGGGGAATGCCGCCTTCATTTCGGGAAACTTTGCGGTCGTGTCGATACTCTCGTCTCGCCAGCGTCCTCTACGCTATCGGTAGGAGACACTCAGTTATTCAATGCAACCGCAGTCGACCAGAACAATAACCCGATAGCAGGAGTTTCGATATCCTGGACGGTCAGTAAATTTACCGTTGGAAATTTCAATCCGGTATTCACAATATCGGGTGCAGATGGAAATGCATCATCCACATTCAGGGCATTGGGAGTGGAGATGCATTTATAAATGCAACGAGTGGGACTGTATACGGAAGTGCGAGAGTAACCGTCCAAAACAGTTCTTTTACAGCCGTTACTAATCTGACGAATGTAAGCTATGCCCAGAATTTTATCAAATGGACCTGGACTGACCCCACCTAAACGAATTTCTCAAAAGTGATGGTGTATCTCGATGGGAAATTCAAGACCAACGTATCCAAGGGCGTAAAATACTATAATGCCACAGGACTGCTTGCCAATACCTCGCACACCATTGCAACAAGAACCATAGCCACGAATGGCAGTATCAGCATGTACTGGGTAAATAGTACCGCATGGGCGAAGCCGGATTTCTCACCACCTGCGAGTATCACAAACCTGACGAATGTGAGCTATGCTCAGAGCTTCATCATGGACATAGACTGATCCCAAAGATTCTGATTTCACAAGGGTCATGGTATACATTGATGGAAAGTTTAAGACCAACGTGACCAAGGGCAGCAAAAAATACAATCTCACAGGACTGATTGCCAATACCTCACATACCATTGGGACGAGGACCGTGGATAGCAACGGCAATATTAACCAGACCTGGGTAAATAGCACTGCATGGACGAAGCTGGATTTCACAGCTCCCGCAAATATTACCAACCTGACAAATGCAAGTTATGCGAGAAGTTTTATAAGATGGACATGGACTGACCCGAAGGACCCTGATTCCTCAAAAGGTATCGTATATCTCGATGGAACGTGGAAGACAAATGTTTTCCAAGGGTGTACGATACTGCAATGCCACTGGACTGCTTGCCAATACCCAGCATACCATCAGCACACGCACGCTGGATGTAAACGGCAATATTAACCAGACATGGATTAATCATACCTCAAGGACAGCACCCTGATACAGACACATGCGTGGTATTTTCGAATGACCTGATACTTGATATCGAAACATCGGCGACGAACGTAGCTCCCCTGCGGATGTTCGCGAGCAAGATTGCAGTCTTGCAAGTGAACCATTTCTTTGAGCTAATTTTTAACATGATGAGCATGATGATGAACTTCTGCCAGTATTTCCGAAAGATTTAAATATCTCTGCGACAGTATAACATCCTCAAAGACAGGCGTGATGTGGAGGCGCCTTGCCTGCGGGCGAAAGCGCTGGCGGCGGCTTCGGCAGCACGATGTGAGGCGCTTAGAGAAAATGGGTGGTTGGCATGATTAATACTGGACTGAATATCGATAATGGTGGGCGCGCGGGCAGGGTTGTGGTCGGGATAATGTCGGTTGTGCTCTTGTCGCTTACTGGCAGTGCAGGGGCGCTATCAAACGACGGCGGAGGAAGCTGGATTTATTATAAGGATCTGACCATTACCAACACGGGCGGCGCGCTGAGCGATTATCAGGTGCTGGTGAACCTCACGGGAAGCCACTTCCCCGTAAATGCAAAGGCTGACGGCGCAGATGTCAGATTTACNNCAACCACGATACGCATGTATTATGGGAATCCTAGCGCAAGCAGCTCAAGCAAAGGTGATAACACATTTATCTTTTTTGATGATTTTCCAAGCACTTCAATAAATGCTGGCAAATGGGATGTAGCTGCTAAAACATGTTCAGAACCTTATAATAACGGTATGGATATTGAAGAAATAGATACTAATGGGAATCTGCACATTTATGATTCAGGTTCTTATTGGTGTGGTTTGCGTTCATTGAATCTAGCATTCCCAGAAAACTGGGCGTACTCTGTAAAATTAAAAGTTGATGCAGATGCTAATTTCCAAGCATTTGGTGTAGATTGGACTACTGCTTCTTTTTTTCCTTATGATACTACTGGCTACCCATTAGATAGAACATCATCTTATAATACTAATTTTGAAATAAAATCTGCTAATGTTGATGCGACTAGTTGGGGTGAATACATAATAATAAGAAATAACACAGGTCTTTATTTCTATGATAAAGGTTCTCTCGAGAATGTACATACTAATCAAATTCCAAGTCCGGGTGGCAATCGCGCTCTACATTTTACCGTAGCTGGCGGTAGGCACATGTATGTTGAGTGGGTAAAAGTCAGGAAATACGCTTCCCCCGAGCCTTCGGTCACTGGAGGCGCCGAATCTGGGATACAAATCCCCGAATTCCCCACGCTCGCCCTCCCCATTATCTCAGTGCTCGGGCTCCTGTTAGTGCTGCGCAAATGGAAGTAGAGCTGGGCGCCGCGCTCACCGGCGCCGCTCCTCTTGCTTTTTAATCCACCTCAAGCTCTGCAAGGCTTCCCACTACCACATCAGGTCTGGAATTTCCGGCATCTTTTGACACCCCGGACAGCACGAGCACAGTCCTCATACCGAGCCTTTTCCCGAGCAGGATGTCTGTCTCAAGCCTGTCGCCTATGATCGTGCATTCTCCTGGACTGGCGCCGAGCTGTGAGAGCACACTATCAACGATATACGTTTCTGGCTTGCCCACGACGACCGGCGAGATGCCGCATGCGGTCTCAAGCGCAGCCACGATAGCGCCCGCGCCAGGCAGAATGTCATGCTCAGTAAGCATCGTTGCGTCCCTGTTGGTGGCAATGAACTTCGCCCCGTTCCGGATGTTGGCAAGCGCGATTGCAAGCTTCCTGTACGTAAGGCTCCTGTCAAGCCCTGCCACCACCACGTCCGCGCTATCGCTTATGCTGTGCCCCTGCATCCACAGCTCATAGGTGAGCCCGTACTCGCCGACCGGATACACTCTTGACCTGCCGAAGTTACCCGTGATATACAGCGCCGCAGCATACGAAGATGTCACGATATCGGTCTCATCGCACGGGATTCCCATCCGGTTGAGCTTCAGGGCATACTCCCTGCGCGACTTTGTCGAGTTGTTGGTCAGGAAGATGACTTTGCCTTTGCCCCTGAGTTCGAGGAGCTTCCTGTCCGCACCCTCGATAAGCTCACTGCCCCTGTACACCACGCCATCAAGGTCAACGAAATAAATC
>DUGO01000131.1 GCA_013331375.1 Candidatus Methanoperedentaceae archaeon
CCCTCATCTTTTCATATCCTTCCGCAGCCTTCTCAAAACCCAGTCCGCTCAGGCTCTTCCTGAAGTCCTCGCCAAGCTCTTCAAGAAGCTCTCTGGTCGTCGCCTCAGAGCCTCTTTCCTCAAGTTTGCCGATAAACTCGGTTATGGCTCTCCTGACGACCTCGCTCCACCGTATCTCCCTGTGCAGCTTCATGCTCGCGTATGTTTCGTCAGGTATTGACAGCGTTATGTTTGTCATACACTTGTTTATGTGGTATCACATATATAAGTAATTATCTGAACCTTATTGGCATATTACGTTGAAATTTCCGACAGGAACCTTTAAATTGCCAACGCCAAAGTAACAACAGAGAGGTTAGCTATGAGAAATTATGGAGCGATACTTTTAGCAGCTTTTCTGATGCTCATTGGACCCGCCCTTGCTGCAGACGACGGGCAGCCTGCGCCTGAAGGCAGGACGGTAACCTTAGACGATAATGGCAAGACGCTCTCTTTGAAGGTCAACGAGACATTCCTGCTCAAACTCGGGGAATTCTACGACTGGAATATCACGATAGACGACACAGCGGTCGTGAGCCGTGATGTGAACGTTCTCGTGGTCAGGGGCGCGCAGGGCATCTACAGGGCGCACAAGTCGGGCAGCGCGACGCTCATCGCTGACGGCGACCCGACATGCCGCAAATCAGTTCCACCATGCGCTGCCCCATCAATCCGGTTCAGGCTCGATATCGCAGTCAGCGGCGATGCGATACCGAAAGCGCCGGCTTTTGAAATTATTCCTGCAATCATCGCATTGCTTGCAGCCGTGAGGGTAAGAAGAAAGTAGTACGCTCGCCTCTTTTTTGACTATAACGTCCGCTCCCACAGGAGATTATAAATGTTTTGCGAATCCTTATGCAAAAGGGTGAGAGTTTTGGAAAAGCCAAAAATGACAATCAACGGACATTCAGGCGAGGTTCCGGCATGTACAGTAACGGCTTGACTTCAGGCGAAGCCCGGGAAAGGCTTTTAAAATCCGGTCCAAATCAGGTTTTCAAGCCGGCTGAAATCAGCTTCTTCGGCATCGCAAGACACGAAGTAACAGAGCCCATGATTCTCCTTTTGCTGGTCGTCGGCTTTTTCTACAGCATCTGGGGAAAGCTTGAAGACGCAATTACCATTTTTATAGTAATTGTCTTACTGGTTTTTGCTGAAGTCTATAATGAGTTCCGGGCTAAAAAAGCGATAGCTTCCCTGGAAAAGATAGCAGCGCCCAGGACAAGAGTGCGAAGGGATGGGAAAGTCACGGAAATCAGCTCCGATGGTGTTGTCACCGGTGATATGCTGATATTGACCCCGGGCACCAGGGTCGCAGCAGATGCGAAAATCGAGAAATCCGCGGGAATGCAGATTGACGAATCGCTGTTAACAGGCGAGTCTTTCCCCCACGACAGGACTGCAGGCGATGAGATTTATGCGGGCACGATAGTGCTTTCAGGCGAAGGGTCGGCTGTTGTTGTTGCAACAGGCAGGGATACCAGGCTCGGTAAAATCGCGGCTGCGTCAAAAGTCATCAAGCCTCCAAAAACCCCGCTGCAGCTCGCGATGAAGTCCCTGGCTGCCAAACTGGTCTTCGTGGCAGCGTTCTTTTCAATCATTATCCCTCTGATAGGGCTCCTTAGAGGACAGGAGCTGAAGACCATGATTCTGACAGGTCTTTCCCTTTCCTTTGCCACTATCCCTGAAGAGCTGCCGATTATCATAACGATGGTCCTGGGGCTGGGAGCCTATACGCTATCCCAAAATAAATTTTTGGTAAAGAGGATCAAGGCGGCTGAGACTCTGGGCAATGCCACCGTGATTGTTACAGATAAAACAGGGACCATCACTGAAAATAGTATGAAAATTGCCGCATTCTATCCGGCAGGGAAATATAAAGAGATTCTTGGAAAAGCCATCGGCGCCATAACCGAATATTCCCTCTCTCCCCTGGAAAGTGAGATTAAAAACAAGGCAGGGGATTTGAAAATCACAGTGCAGCCAGTGGTTCGCAAGAGAAATCTTGGAAATGGGAGGAAAACAAAAGCGGTCATACGGGGAAACGGACAGGATTATGAGATGTTCTTAAGCGGTGCGCCGGAAGAGGTTTTTGGGGCTTGCACCAGGATAGACGACTCTATTAAATCTGCACTGGTTAAAGAGACCGGAGACGGCAGGCGGGTAATCGCGGTATCATATAAAAAATTAACACCCTCGCAAAATAACATTGATTTTGACGAGCTCGAAAAGGACATGACTTTTGCAGGACTCATAAGCTTTGAAGACCCGCCTAGAACGGGAGTTAAAAACACAATAGCTACCGCGATGAGAGCTGGTATAAGGACGGTTATGGTCACCGGAGACCACCCCTCAACGGCTATGTTTATCGCCAGGGAAGTCGGCATCTCAGACCCTGATAAGGCACTCACAGGCGCAGAGCTTGATAACATGAGTGACAGAGTGCTGCAGGATACCGTGAAGGTAGTTTCAGTCTTTGCAAGGGCAACGCCTGAGAATAAATACCGGATTGTGAAGGCTCTGCAAAAGAACGGGGAGGTAGTGGCTGTGACTGGCGACGGGATTAATGATGCGCTGGCGCTGAAAGGTGCGGATATCGGGATTGCGATGGGGCTTCGGGGAACGGATGTCGCAAAGGAAGCGGCGGAAGTCGTTGTGGCTGATGATAACTATGTCACTATTGCACGGGGCATTTTCGAAGGCAGGAAGTTTTTCGATAACCTGCAGAAGGGGATTAAATATTATCTCTCTGTGAAGGTTGCCCTGGTATTGATTTTCCTCCTGCCCGTGCTTCTTGGCACACCGATGCCTTTTGCTCCCATCCAGATAATCCTCCTGGAGTTATTCATGGACCTGGCTGCATCTGCCGGTTTTGTCGCCGAGGCGCAGGAAAAGAATATATATTCCAGACCGCCCCGCAATCCCAGGGAAAACATATTCAATGCCAGAGTGGTCAAAGACCTCTTAACAAAAGGCTTTGTCCTGTTTGTGGCGGTTATATCAGTGTACTTTTATGCCAGGAGCAGGAGGTTCAGTCTAATAGAGACGCAGACGTATGCATTTTCAGCCTGGATTTTCGGGCATATCGTCCTGGCTTTTATCTCCCGCTCTGACAGGGAATCCATTTTCTCGCTGGGAGTATTTGCCAATAAGGTTATTAACCTCTGGGCGGTTGCGGCAATCGCTTTTCTCATCACGGGAATTTATCTCCCGTTTTTGAGTGAAAGATTTAATCTTATCGCAATCGATTTCACTCAACTGTTGCTGACCGCCCTGGTGATGATATTGATTATCGGGTTACTGGAGATAAAAAAAATCTTCAATTCGGGAGCGGTCCGTGGATGACCCGGATGACCATGCTGATATTTATATATACATCAGACTCAAATATAGTGTCTGATGACCAGCGCCATGGATTCGATGAAGGAGATCATCATTGAACTTGTGAGAAAAAAGAAAAATGCGTACCTATCGAACAGACTACAGATACAGTGTACCTGCGGTTACTCTGAGGCTCCAACTCTTTACAGCATCCTTGTCAGCGGCGGGTTCGATATCATGGAGCCTGTATCAACTATCAGCCCCTTTGTGGCGGAATTCATATATGACGAGACCATCACAGTGACGCCGATAAAGGCAGTTAAACCGTGCCCGCAATGCGGTTCCAATATCGAAGCGGAATTCCCGCTATCGGTCGAGAGCCTCCAGAATATGCTCCAGGCAGGTCCACCTGACCCCGCGATGTACTGCTGAGGAGGAACTTTCATGGATATCCTTGAATGCATCCGCTCGCGCAGAAGTGTGCGTGAGTTCAAAGACACGCCTGTGGAAAAAGATAGCATCAATGCCATCCTTGATGCGGGCAGGTGGGCGCCGTCCGGTCTCAACGACCAGCCCTGGCGCTTCATCGTCGTACGTGAGAGGGAAACCAGAGAACGGCTTGCAGGTCTCACGCGCTACGGGCACATAATTGAGGGCTCTAAAATATGCATAGCCGTCTTCCTTGACAGGGAGGTTATGTATGATTATGTCAAGGACGTACAGGCAGTGGGAGCATGCATACAGAACATGCTGCTCGCAGCGCACGCGCTTGGGCTCGGCGCTGTGTGGCTGGGCGAGATACTGAAAAACAGGGAACATGTGAACGAAGAGCTCGTTGCGCCCAAGACGTTTGAGCTCATGGCTGTCATCGCGCTCGGATACCCTGTTGAGAGGAAAAGGCATTCTGACAGGCAGGCACTGGAAGATGTCAGCTTCAGCGAAACCTGCGGGCGCAGATGGGTCCCATGACGAGCTGGCTGCTGGTATTTAAGTTACTTTTCTGTTTTCAGCACGCCTCTCTTGCCGAACTCTGCCACTGCTTTTAGAAGGTCGTCCTGCGTGGGCACCATCCTGTCCCTGATGAGCGAGCTCAGCACAGCCTCGCGCACCACAAGCCGCAGGTCTGAGCCCGAGTGCCCGTCTGTCTTCGCTGCAATCTCCGCGGTATCGAATTTACCTTCGATATTGCGCAGCGCAATATCCAGTATCTTCTGCCGCATCCCGGTATCGGGGAGCGTGAACTGTACTATCTCGTCGAACCGTCTCCAGACAGCATGATCAAGGATGGCGGGATGGTTTGTCGCCCCTATCAGCAGCACCCCGTCGTCAACCAGGCTTATCTCGTCAACTGCCTTGAGGAGCGTGTTGACTGCGCGCTTGAGGGCTGCATGCTCGTCAGTGGAGCGCGATTTTGCAATGAAGTCGAACTCGTCGATGAACAGTATGCATGGGCTGAGCTTCTTGGCAAGAGCGAATACCCGGTCGATGTTCTTCGCGGTCTCGCCCAGGTACTGGTCTGCTATCTGCGACAGCCTGACCT
>DUGO01000104.1 GCA_013331375.1 Candidatus Methanoperedentaceae archaeon
GGGAACAAAATTACGGGCTAAACCCAGTTTCCCAGTGTGCGCGCCACGTCCAGGAGGCAATGCGAGAAGCTTATATAAACCGTCTGCCCCTCAATGCCGCCCGCCGAAGATCGCCCTGCCTATCCGAAGTATGGTCGCGCCCTCCTCGATGGCAACCTCATAATCATCCGACATGCCCATTGAGAGATCACTGAAATACGGGAGTTCTTCCCCGAACCGCTCTTTCACTGAAAGAAAGAGCTCCCTCGCCTCCCTGAAATACTGCCTTGAGTCCTCAGGCACAGCAGGCGGCGGGGGGATGACCATGATGCCGCATAATCTTGTTTTCGTAAGACCTGCCGACAGGTAATCGCCAATGAACTTTGGCAGGTGCTCTTTGCCTATGCCTGCCTTTGTGCTCTCATCGCCGATATTCACCTGGATGAGAAAATCAACAGCATTTGGCGCTTTCTTTTCAATGCTCGCCAGCGTCTTTATCGAATCAGCCGAATGGAACAGGTCGAACCTGCCGATGTATCCTGTCTTTCGCGACTGCAGTCTCCCCACAAAATGCCAGTGGATATCAAGGTCCCTGAGCNNTCCATCTTGGGGAGCGCCTCTCTCACGTAGTTCTCGCCGAAGTCCCGGATGCCTGCCTCGTATGCCTGCCTTATGTGCTCATGCGAGAACGTCTTGGAAACTGCTACTATCTTAACGCTCCCGGGCGGTCTCCCGGCGCGCTCGCAGCAGGCAGAGACTCTTGCGATGACCTTTTTAGCGCGTGAACAGATATCCTCACCTGGCTCCATGATTCGTCTCTCTTTTCCGGGCTATGCGTACCTTATACCGGCTAATATCGTTAGATAACACTATTGTTATGTAACAATTTTGTTATATGAGGGTGGGAGCCAAAAGGGAAATTTGGCCACCTTTTCAATCCTCGACCGACAGCCTCTTTTTCTCAGGGTCGTAGATGCACGTCGGGTCTTCCTCAAGGAAGTCGCCCCTGAAGTGGAACGCCTTCTGCCTGCACCCTCCGCACACGTCCCGGTAATCGCAGATGCCGCACCTGCCTTTCAGCATCGCTTTCTGATTGCGCAGGTCGATGAGCAGCTCATTCGGGCATACGTTCCAGAGCTCATTGAACGGCGTCTTCTTCACATTGCCCACTGTCTTGTGCGCTGCAAAGTGGCACGGGTTCACGTTGCCCAGATAGTCCACATTCGCCACCTTGTTCCCTATCGAGCAGCCACCCGCAATCCTCAACAGCTCCCGCACCGCAGGCACCCGCTCCGGGTCTTCCTGCTTCAGCCGCTCAAGGATATACACCCCGTCCATGGGCGAGTCCGTGGTGAGTATCTCAATTTCCTTATCCCGCAGCTCAAGCGCATTGTCATACAGGGTCTTCAATACCTGCATGCGCTGCTCCTTTGTGATGTCCCAGTCCGCAATGTTCTCCCCCCTGCCGCTCGGCACAAGATGGTACAGGCAGAACCTGGGTATGTTCTCCTTCACGCACAGGTCAATGAGCTTCGGCACTTCCTGCCAGTTGAGCTTGTTGACCGTTATCCGCAGCCCGGTCTTGAGACCTGCCTCACGCGCATTTCGCAGCCCGTCGAGCGCTCGCTTGAATGCACCCCGTACCCCCCTGAACTTATCGTGTATCTCCGGGCTTGCCGCATCAAGGCTTACGCCGACGTACCTGATATCAGCCAGCTTCAGCAGGCGCGCCACTTCAGGGGTTATGAGCGTGCCGTTCGTGGAAATGACCATCCTCACGCCCCTGCTCTTCGCATAGAACGCATAGGGGAAGAAGTTGCGGCTCGCAAGCGGCTCGCCGCCGGTCACTATCAGCATTGGAATCTCAAGCTCTGCCATCTCGTCGATGAACCGTATGCCCTCGTCCAGCGTCCATTCGTCCGGATGGGGTCCCCTGGCATCCATGTAGCAGTGCTTGCACGCAAGGTTGCACTCGCGTGTGATATTCCACATCACGACCGGTTTTATCTCGGACGAGAAACGTATCAGGTCATCTGGCGCCTTTGCAGCAGCCATCTCCCTTGCCCGAAGCGCATCCCAGACAGTACCTTTGTTCGCAAGAACCTTTGAGAATATTATCATGGCTTACCTCTGGTTTGTTCGTACATATACTAATAAATTTTCTTGCACGATTTTACACCATTTCCTTCCTTATCCCTGAAAGCAGGTCTCTGAACAGGAACTTATCAGGTATTACAGTTACCCTGACCCCGTAACTTTCCAGGATTTCCGCAGTGGGTTTTCCTATTGCACCCACGACTTTCCTGTTCAGCACGTCAACTATGTTCACGCCCATGTCAGCCGCAGCAGCCATAAAGCTTCTGACCATCATCGAGCTCGTGAAGGCGAACGCATCTATCTCACCCCTCTCCGCCTTTCTAATCAGCTCCCTCTGTGCCTCGCTGTGCTCTCCTGCTATCGTATATACCACAGTCTCATGCACAGTGGCGCCTGAATCCCGCAGACCCTCTATGAGCACGGGCGCGCCGTGGTCGCTGCGTGCAACCTCGATGACCTTGCCCTGCACGTTCCCGAGATGCGCCACAAGCCCCTCTGAGCTGAAGGTATCAGGCATCTCTGCCTCAACGCCCAGCTTTGCAAGCGCGTCCCTTGTGGTAGGACCTATGACCATCACCTTTGTCCTCCGGAGCGCATCAAGGAAAACTTCCTTGTCCGCAAGCCTCGACATGGTGAACCGCACGCCGTTGGCGCTTGTGAAAATGACCATGTCGCACGTACCCTCTTTCACCCTGTCAACGAACTCATCGAACGAACTATTATCTGCAGCCTGGACATCCACGAATGGCACTGCTGTGACCTCAAAACCCATTGACTCTGCTATGGCGACCGAATCCGCAAGTTCATTCGACGGTCTCATAATCGCGAGCCGCCGCGCCATCATTGCTCTCCGAGTAGCTCGTGCAGTTTGACCACTCCGCCGATGACTATGATTGCTGGTGCCCGCACCCCGCGCTTTTTCGCTTCATTTACGATGTTCCGCAGAACACCCGCGGTGACCCTCTCGTCAGGTCTTGTGCCGCGCTCTATCACCGCGACCGGTGTATCCGGGTCCTTGCCGTGTGAAAGCAGCTCTTGCACGTTTTTCTCGAGCTCGCTGACACCCATCAATATCACAAGCGTACCGTCGAACTCTGACAGCCATCTCCAGTCAAGTGCGCTATCCTCCTTTATCGGGTCCTCATGACCGGTGATGAAAATCACAGCAGATGCATGGTCCCTGTGCGTGACCGGGATTCCGGCGTAGGCAGGCACTGCAATGGCTGAGGTGATGCCGGGCACGACTTCGAATTCTATGCCCGCGGCTGCTAGCTCCACTGCCTCCTCCCCGCCGCGCCCGAAAAGGTACGGGTCCCCACCTTTTAGCCTCACGACCGTCTTGCCCTCCCTGGCACGCTCCACGAGCAGCTCATTTATCTTATCCTGCGGCAGCGTATGGTCACCTGCATACTTACCCACATCGATCTTTTCAGCCCGCTCAGGCAGCATATCAAGTATCGCCTTACCCGGAAGCTGGTCGAACAGAACAACGTCTGCAGCCTCTATGAGCCGCTTCGCCTTGATGGTCAGAAGTTCGGGGTCGCCGGGACCTGAGCCCACAAGATATACTTTTCCTGTTTTGGTTTTTCCCATTTGATTCCCAGGCATTTGAATAGGTAGTGCCTGTAATAAGTATTGCGGTTTTCTGGACAAAAAGCTTTTAACTTAAGCCTCGTCAATAGAGGCGTCAATGAGGTAGTTCGATGGCAAGAAACATCAGAGTCGAGCGGATTAACCAGACCCCTCTGGAAAAGCAGGAGATAGAGCTTGTTGAGAGAAAGGGGGTCGGGCATCCTGACAGTATCGCTGACGGTCTTGCGGAATCCGTGAGCAGGGCGTTATGCAACGAGTACGTCAAGAAATGCGGGACCGTGCTGCATCACAACACAGACCAGGTCGAGGTAGTTGCAGGCAGGTCAAACCCGGCATACCGGGGCGGCGAACTGATATCTCCCATCTATGTCCTGCTGGTCGGCAGGGCTACAAAGGAATTCAATGGTATGCGCTTTGCCACAGATACGACCGCCATCCGGGCAGCGCGCGATTACCTGGCTGAGACACTTGCCAATATAGATGTGGACAGGCATGTCATCGTTGACTGTAAGCTTGGCGTGGGCTCGACCGACCTCCAGTCAGTGTTCATGCGCGGCAAGGCTCCACTCGCGAACGACACCTCCTTTGGCGTGGGATATGCGCCATTCACAGAGACAGAAGAGCTCGTATACAATGTCGAGAGAGCCATGGTAAAAGAGTTCCAGAGGGACCTGCCTGCCATCGGTGAGGACATCAAGGTAATGGGCATGCGCAACAAAGATGACATCACGCTGACGGTCGCCTGCGCGATGGTGGGTAGGCATATCGATGACCTGAGCCATTACATTTGCATCAAGGACGAGCTCAGGGACAAGATCCTTGACCTGTGCTCGAAATACACGGACAGGAACGTAACAGTTGATGTGAACACAGGCGATGACGTGAACAGCGGCTCTGTCTACATCACAGTCACGGGCACGTCGGCTGAGATGGGCGACGACGGCTCTGTCGGGAGAGGCAACAGGTGCAACGGTCTCATCACACCCAACAGACCCATGAGCATGGAGGCGACCAGCGGCAAGAACCCGATAAACCACGTTGGCAAGATATACAACCTGCTCTCAAACCGTATCGCAACAGATATCTCAAAAGTAGTGCCCGGCGCCGGGGAGGTATATGTTCGGATACTTGCCCAGATAGGGCATCCCATAGACCAGCCGCTTGTTTCGAGCATCCAGGTCATACCCGAGAGCGGCGCCGATATGAAGAAGATAAAAAGCGAATCCGAGGCGATCGCTGACCAGTGGCTCAGCGATATCACCAAGATCACAGAGATGTGCACAAACGGCGAGCTGGAAACATTCTAACGAAAGGCATAATTATTGGTGCTTATATTCACACCATGCTTTTCATCCCGCCTTAACTCAGTGGNNTCGAATCTGGGAGGCGGGACTCATTTTTATGACAGCTTCCTGAAATAGTACAGATGGAAAATACGCACCACTGCGAAGAAATATAGAACAACAATGCACGTCTCCAGTATCTCAATGATTGCTTCTGACGGCTCAGAACCGAGGAGTTCCGTGGCTTTATATAGCTCGTGCACTATAAATAGCATGACTCCGAGTATCACTGTTACGGTCGTTACCCGCAGCACAGGCTCATTAAGAAATAGCAAGCTCCTGAA
>DUGO01000228.1 GCA_013331375.1 Candidatus Methanoperedentaceae archaeon
AACGACCTCACGAGCCTCAAGATAGAGCATTACACAGGCACTGCAGCCGCCACGGGTCAACCCTCAATAAAGTACCCGCTTGCGAATAACGCTGTTGCGGGCAAGAAGGTACTGATAGTGGATGACATTACAGATACGGGGAAAAGCATAGTCCATGCAAAGGACTATATTTCGAAGCAAAAGCCGGTCGAGGTGAGGTCTGCCGTGCTCCAGTACCTTTACACCTCAGAGGTAAAGCCTGACTATGTAGGCGAACTGGTCGAGGAATGGGCATGGATAGTGTATCCCTGGAATTTCATGGAGGATATGATTGATATCATCTCGAAACTCATGGTCAAGGAAAAGCGGGATGCGTGGAGCACCCCTGCCATAAGGACAGGGCTGTTCAAGTTCCACAGCATAGACCCCATTAGCTTCGAGATTGCGCAGCCTGACAGGCTAAATGAGGTGCTTGCAGAGATGGTGAGGCGCAGGATACTCAAAGTCACATCAGTGAACGGTCAGGAAATGTGGAAATTCATCGGAACGGAGAGATGAAATATGAACGGACATATGAATTCTGAAGCTGAGATAGCAATAATCGGCGGCAGCGGAGTGTATGATGCGGCGATGCTCGAGGATGCAAAAGAGGTTGATGTTGACACTCCCTTCGGCAAACCGTCTGACGCGATAACGGTGGGGACTTTCGAAGACCGCAGGATTGCATTCCTGCCCAGGCACGGTAAGGGGCACAGGATATCCCCGAGCCGGCTCAACTCGCGCGCAAACATCTATGCACTTAAAAAGCTGGGTGTCAGCCGCATCATTTCCGCATCCGCCGTGGGAAGCCTCAAGCTTGAGCTGAAGCCGCTCGACCTTGTAATCCCTGACCAGATATTCGACAGGACAAAGACGCGAGAGAGCACATTTTTTGACGAGGGTATCGTTGTGCATATCGGCTTTGCTGACCCGTTCTGCCCGGAGCTGTCGACGCTGCTCTTTGACCTGATAACCGAGAAGGGGTACAACGTGCATAACGGGGGCACGTATGTGTGCATGGAGGGACCACAGTTCTCGACACGCGCTGAGTCAAAGGTTTACCAGTCGCTCGGATTCGATATCATAGGAATGACTGCGCTGCCCGAGGCAAAGCTCGCCAGAGAGGCTGAGATGTGCTACAGCATGATAGCGACCGTTACGGATTATGATGTATGGCACGAGGAAGACGTGAACATAGAGACCGTCATACAGAACGCAATGAAGAATGAGGCTGCTGTGCGGGATATTATTAGGTCTGCCATACCGCGGATACCTGCCGGGCAGGAATGCATCTGCGGCATCGGTCTTGCAGGCGCCATATTGACACCCATGGACAAAGTCCCTATCGAAACTAAGAGAAAGCTCGAGCTGCTGCTGAAGAAATACGCTTAAAGCCTATATCCGAAACCTGCCTGTTGCAACCGCCGCCGGAAGGATTAGAGCACTTCACTGTTTGCTTAAGAGTTCGGCATACGCGAGCGTGCCTGATATCTTCTTTATCCGTACTTTGACAGACTCGCCTTTTTTCGCACCGGGGACAAATATCGTGAACTTGTCCTTCTTTGCCACACCATCGCCCTTGCTTCCCGTCGACTCTATGACCATGTCATACTCTCCACCTTCGGACAGTGCCTCCCGGTGCTCGACCGCATGGACAGGTCGCCTCTTTGCAGGTCTGTGGGCTCCGCATGCATCGCATTTTATCATGAGGAGACGGTCGCTCTTCACAAGATGCGTGTCCGGGCGCCCGCACTCTCCGCAGATGACGTACTCTTTCACATACGCATTGATATGCTCTGTCACCGTGCTTCCGCTGAACTTCCCCTGGAATACCGCCCTCGGACCGTCAAGCTTCCCCGCAGTACCGAGCTCCCTGAGCAGGAATTTCAGCAGGTGGTCGGGATCGCGGTTCAGAACTCCTGCTATGGTCCCGAAATTCTCAAGTACGGTCGCCTTTCCCTCTGAAAACACCCTCGCCTCAGGCACTGCGAATCGCTCGCCTGAGGTCTTCAGCTCAGGCAGGTGCGATAGCGCGCGGTCAAGGCTTGATTCGTACTCGGCTACAGATTGCGTACGAGCTCAGCCCCTTTCGTGATTACGATGCTGACAGGCGTGGGCAGCTTGTGCGATGCACGCTTCAGCGCATCTTTCGCTATCGTGAATTGCTCCTTATTAACAGACACCGAGAACAGTCTCTGCCCTGGGCTCACGCGGGCTGCGGTCCCCACCGCCTTACCGAAGGCGCGTCTCATGCCCTGCGATACACGGTCAGCACCTGCGCCCGTAGCCTGCTTGTTCTCCCTGAGCACTTCGTGGGGGTACACATGGACCTTCATGTGATAGTTAGTGCGTCCTGCAACGTTGAGCAGCACCCTGTTAGCGGCTGTGCGTCCCGCTTCCAGCGCGCTGTGCCGTATTTGGCACGCCTCTTTTGCGAGCATAGTAAGCTTTATCGGGAAGTCTGTCTTCGCTTCGCCCATGTCAAATGATACAATCTTGCTTCCGGGGACTCCTCCCATATACTCCCTGCGGGTATAAGAGCGCTGGGTGAGGTTCCTGTACATGCGTCCGGGTTTTCTTGCCATAAATCTCCTCCATAAGTAGAATGGATTCGCTCATATAAGCCTGCGGGTTTATAAGCTTTTGCAGGACTGCACAGGGGACTGCGGATAAATCCAAAAGACATATAAATATTAACGGTCAATTCCCTGCCCGTGATATCTATGGTAGTGAAGGTAGGGTTCATTAAACTCGGGAACCTGTCAACATCACAAGTGATTGACCTGCTGCTTGATGAGATCGCAGCCAGAGAAGGAATAGACGTAAGAACATTCGGAACCGGGGCGAAGATGAGCAAGAACGAAGCTGACGCAACGGCTGAGTTCAAGAACTGGAAGCCAGATTTCGCTGTAATGATCAGCCCCAACTCAATGGCGCCCGGACCAACCGCTGCACGTGATGTGTGGAAAGGCGTGCCAGTGGTCGTCGTATCCGACGGTCCGGCAAAGAAAGAGGACAGGCAGAAACTTGAAGAAGCCGGCTTCGGGTACATAATCCTGCCGGTTGACCCGCTGATAGGGGCGAAAAGGGAGTTCCTCGACTCGACCGAGATGTCGCTCTTCAATACCGATGCCCTGAAGGTGCTTTCTGCTGGCGGTGCGATAAGGCTGGTCACGGAGGAGCTGGATAAGCTCGTAGACCAGGTAGCGCAGGGCAAGAAGCCAGAGCTCCCCAAGATACTTGCAAAGCCTGAAAAGTGCATTGAGAAGGCTGGATATACAAATCCGTATGCCAAGGCAAAAGCGCTCGCCGCTCTCCACATAGCCACAAAGGTCGCGGAGATTGACTTCCCGGCGTGCTTCGTGCTCAAAGAGGTAGAGGAAATAGCGACAACAGCAGCCGCTGGCCATGAAGCCATGAGAGCTGCCGGAAAACTTGCAGATGAGGCACGTGAAATGGAAAAGGCGAATGACAGCGTGCTGCGGCGACCCCATGCAAAGGACGGGCGCCTGCTGTCCAAGAAAAAGCTGCTCGAAAAGCAGCAGTAATGCGCCGCATCCATGCGGCGTCCTTTTTTTGTTTTTCATATTAGGCATGACTTATCAAAATTATTTTTTCAGCATAGCTTTATAATATAGGATATTGTTGAAAGCTATGATGATAGACCAATTGCATGCATGGTTTGACACTTTTAACCAGATCATACTTACACCTCTGGTCGGGATCGCATTCGTCCTCATCACGTATGTTGTGGTACATTTCTGGACAAGTGACCCTGATACGGTCAAGTCAAAGCTCTTTCTCAACTATGATAAATTCAAAAAGGCATTCATGCTTTTTGCTCTCATCGCATTTTTACTCCTGCTGCACGTATTTCTCGTTTTTATCCGCAATTACGTATCATCAGACCTGCTCATTCAATACGGGTCAGCAATGAGGGACATCCAGCTCATTCTTGGGCTTATAATGGCAATCGGACTGACATTTTTCGCGTATGTGGTGTACGGCATCACAAAATAGCCCGGTTCTGTGGTTTCATCGTGAAAATATCCCTGCATATCCCTTCTGCCGCTGCTTTGATATCGTTTTGCCTGATTCCTATGAGACTGGCTGCGAAGAGAGAGCCTCCTGCTCCGACCCCTTCCTTAACGTCCCCGAGCTCGTAGTTGCGAAGCTCCGCGAGGCATGAGCTTCCAAGACCAGGGTCAGCGAGGTATGCAGTGTAACCAAGCTGTCTCGCGATATCATCAAAGCTGGCAGTCGTGTCCCGGGACACGTATGTTGTGGTTGCGACCGACACATCCCTTTCCAATCCAAGGTGCTTTACGACCGCGAGCACAGCCAGCATCTGTGTGCCGCCGCCAAGCACCGTTTTCACTGAGAGCCCGTCCATAAGACCGGCAGCGCTCGCCATCATCGAATCACCGAGGCATGATATGGCGCGAAGCGGCTCTGCGCGCAGTGACCCGAACGACACTTTTGCTGATTTCATCCCCATCTCCACAACCCTGCTCTTCAGCCCTACGGGATTCTGCTTGAGGCTGCTGCTGACATGACCGTCATATCCCNNCCGAGTGCTGTTGTTGTGCCGCCCGGCACGCTTTCGCCTATCACCACAAAATCCGATATCCTGGAAAGCTGCTGCCCCAGGGCTCTTGATAGCGAATATACGCTCTCCACATCCGGGACTGCGCTGCCGCATCGTATATCCCTCGCAGGTGAAGCCCCAACGCTTATGAGCGGTACGCTGGGTCGAACACGGAGACCTGCATCTATGAACATGTGCGGGATGCCTGCTGACTGCAGCGCTGCCCTGGTAATCACTGCCGGTGTCGGCGTCCCGTGCGGTGTGGCTGGAACGTCACCTGTGGAGACAAGCCTCCCGTGAGCCACTATCTCCGCATCGCTGGCAGGCGTGTAC
>DUGO01000108.1 GCA_013331375.1 Candidatus Methanoperedentaceae archaeon
TACCCATTCTGGATGTTGCATGGTATTACGTATATACGTAATACCAATATATATAGATTTCGCTTTGAGTTGGCAAGTTCCAAAAAAATAGTGCGTAAATCAGGCAGAGTTAAGGGTTAATTAACCTTGCGCTTGAATTAAAATCACAGAGAGCAAATAAACCGCAGTGAATAGAAAAACTGAGCATCTGTCCTGATGCCACGGAATTTCCATACCGAGGTATATAGTTATATTCAATACAGGTGATGGATTATTTATACCGGCAGGCGAAAAAGATAAACATATGGGCAAGGCTCTATCAAAAGTTGTCAGGATGCTCTTCGTAGAAGGTGTTTTATGAAACGAATTGGAATTATAGGAGGACTGGGACCGGAATCAACTATCGATTACTATAAAGGAATTATCAATATTTTCCGACAGCGAGATCTGGCGGCTCCTGAAATAATAATATATAGTACTGACATAAACAGGCTCCTGGAATTGGCTGAAGCAAGAGAATGGAATAAACTTGTGGAGTGGTTGGTAGAAATGGTTAACGCACTTCACAATGCAGGCGCAGAGTTTGCTGTAATTGGTTCAAACACGCCACACATCGTTTTTGACAAAGTCAAATCGATGTCACCTATACCCATGCTCAGTATAGNNTACTATGGAATCAGACTTTTTCCAGAAGGCATTTCACGATGCGGGTATCTCGATAATAGTTCCAATGAAAGATGAACAACAAGTCATTCATAATAAAATCATATCCGAGATTGCGATTGGCATCATTAAGAATTCGACCAGACAAGAACTCTTATCAGTAGTAAAACGAATGATAGACGAGGATTCTATTGATGGTCTGATTCTTGGTTGTACGGAACTCCCTCTGATTCTCGAAAAAGACGAATATGGTATTCCTTTCCTGAAAACAACAGCCATTCATATCGATAGCATTGTGGATTATTGCATTGGGAATTGAGCCTGAAAAGAAACATGGGACAAGTAAACCGACAGAAATGCGAGAACTATGAGCATCCTCCTGATGCCGCACCTTCCAGTACGGTGTCCGTGACTAATCTCCCGCTTGCTACAATTCACATCCCTCACACCCCCGGCACAATCTCACCTACCATACTATACCTCTCCCGCATCTCCACACCGAGCACGTCAAGCGCAAAGACATAGTTCGCCTGCATGTTCCTGAACATCTGCGTGAACCTGCTCATCCTCTTCAATAATATCGTGATATCCGTCTTCCCCAAACGCATCTCAGGAAAAATCTCAGCCGCCCGCTCAAGCCCCTGCCTCATGCTCATGAAATGCATGGGCTCGCAGAGCATTACAGCCCGAACCTCATCCTGTGACAGCACGCGGTCCACAATGTTGTTCATCCTCTGCGAATCCACCTCTGACTTCATATCCAGGAAGCGCTCGTACCTGCTGAGGAAATCGTATGCCTGCTCATGGATGTTCCTGACGATATACCCGCGCGTCCTGGCTTTCAGCAGCCGCGCCAGCGTACTCATCAGCCCGGCATGGAACGCCGCGCTCTCCTCGTACAGCACAGCCTTCTGCCGCAGCATCGGCGTTGTGTGCCATATGTGTCTTGGCGCCTCCCTGAACCCGCCCATGCGCGATGCAAGCCTTGCAAGCGCCAGCATGAAGTCTGCATTTGCATCGAAAGCGGCATCGCACACGGGTATGAACCTGCTCCTCGCAGCTTCATCAACGTCATAGAAGTACGCCCGCCGCCCCTCGATGAGCCCTGACATCCCTTCCACAAGGGGAGCCATATACTTCCTGTAAAACTCCCGTTTCACTTCGCCATCGGGACTCCGGAAAAGAAAGCCTGTGTACTCGCACCATAGCTCCTGAGAAGAAAGCGCTTTCAGGTTATACGCCTCCTCAAGCCTGTCATGGTCAGTGGAGATGTCAAGGAAAACCGCATCAGACGCGATTGTCACCATAAGCCTTCGCAGCTCATCAAAAGCGCTGTCAGCCCATGCGAGAGCACGCCTTGCATTCTCAGGGAAAAGCCGCTGCGCGCTCCCGGGCGCCCCCATATACTTTCGCACCCCGGCATCATCATTGATTCTCAGCCAGTCCCGCAGCGCAACATCATGTGCATCAAAAAAGCTCACATACGGCAGGATGTACAGTTCCTTCATCAGGGGCTCTTGCACGCATCAAGTGCCTTTGCCAGATGCCTTCGGAGCTCGTCCCGTACCTTTGCGGGAGGAACGCTGTCAAGATAACGAAGCCCCTCCTCGAGCTTTGCAGCATTATCCCTGCTGTTCCCGGCTGAGCCCGAGGAGGTAACTGCAAGAGCGCTCACCAGCAGCTCCACGCCCTCATCCTTCTTCTGGCTCGCGACAAAGATTGTTGTGTCCCCGTTCCTCTCTAATCGTACCATTGCATCTCGATATATTCACCCACAGGTAAAAGCTTTCTGATGCGGCTGCTGCCGGCGAACCCCGGCGGAAAAACAGGTGCGATTTTAAGGCCAGAGCCCGAAGTTGATATTCAGCGCAAGTACCAGGATACCTGCAGTGACTCCTATGATTACTACATGCTTTGGGTCAAGGTACATCTTTGTCTCGTCCGCATCGTAATATCTCATGAGACCTGCAGACGACATGAGCCCTGAACCGGATTCCTTTTTCTTTGTCATGACCGCAGTGTTGTCCTGATAGCACTTGAATCTATCGCTCTATACGGCTGTGGGACAGAATTAGGACGGGGACAAGTTCAATAGATTCTGCCACATGCGTGTACAAGTCAATGCGGTGTCAATTCTGTCTGTTCTTTTAAAGAAATCAAGGAAAAGAGAGCCCGAAGTTAGTGCCTGCTGATTGTGAAATCAAAAGACGTTGAAGTTCTGGTCATGAGCGATAGGGAATACGGGGAGCACCTGAACCGGTTATTTGAGAAGGTCGGGCGCGGCGAGGTGCACGAGCCTCACAAAATAGTGGCGCGCATGGCAGAGGATATCGGGAAGATTTTGACTAAGGAACGCCTGCGACTGCTCAGGATTATCAGGGAGAAAAGACCGGGCTCCATCAGCGAGCTTGCCAGGATGCTGGAGCGCAAGGAATCAAATGTGTACAATGACCTGGCTTTTCTTGAGGGGGTAGGTCTCCTTGAGCTCAAGGAGGGCAAGAATCATGTTAAGAGGATGCCTGTTGTTGATTATGACGCGCTGCATATTACGGTTTCGCTGACGGAGTAGGGACGGGCGCTGGCAGGCGCGCGGGCGCACGAGTTTCGATCGGTCTTTTGTTGTTTTACCTGTTTACGATGGTCACTGAAAAAATCGAAGCAACACAAGAGGGGGCTGTAAAAAACTTTGG
>DUGO01000178.1 GCA_013331375.1 Candidatus Methanoperedentaceae archaeon
CGCAGATACTCTCGCAGCAGCCAGGGAAGCCAGGTCATACGGCTGCAGGGTCATCGCGATATCAAACATCGTCGGAAGCACGCTTGCCCGCGAAACTAAGGATGTTCTCTACACGAGGGCAGGTCCCGAGATAGGGGTGGCAGCCACAAAGACATTCACGGCGCAGCTTGTCGCCCTGCTTCTGCTCGCCATCCTGTTCGCCAAGTTCAGGGGCAGGCTGAGCGCTGACAGGGCAAAGCGGCTGCTCGTGTCGCTGCGGAATATCCCCGGGACCATCCGGAGAGTGCTTGACACAAAAGAGCTGATAGAAGCCTGCGCGAATGAATTTGCGGGTTCGAGCGACTATTTCTTTATAGGACGGGGCGTGAACTTCCCGATGGCGCTTGAGGGTGCGCTGAAGCTCAAGGAGATATCGTACATCCATGCAGAGGGCTATGCTGCGGGCGAGCTGAAGCATGGTCCGCTGGCGCTGATTACTAAAGGCGTGCCTGTCGTGGCTATTGCGACAAGGGACAGCGCCTATGCCAAGGTATTGAGCAACATAAAAGAGGTGAAGGCAAGGGAAGCGTCGGTGATAGCGATTGCGAGCGAGGGGGATACTGAGATAGATCATTACGTTGATAATGTTATCCGGGTGCCGCAAGTGGATGAGCTTCTGGCACCTCTGCTGACAGCTGTAGTGCTGCAGCTCCTTGCCTACTGCACTGCACGCGTGCGGAACTGCCCGATAGACAGACCCAGGAACCTTGCCAAGAGCGTGACGGTTGAGTGATTACGTGAAGCTCTTCGGCTCTTCTGGAATCAGGGGAATTGTGAACCGGGAATTGACGCCCGAGCTCGCGATGAATGTGGGCAGGGCTGTGGGAACCCTTCACATCACAGCCATCATCGGTAGGGACACCAGGGTCTCAGGTGAGATGATAGAGCATGCGCTCACGAGCGGTCTTTTGTCCGCGGGCGCCAGCGTCACACACGCGGGAGTCCTGCCCACGCCCACTCTTGCGTACTCTGCAAAGGAGTACGACTGCGGCATCATGGTGACAGCGTCCCACAATCCTGCGCAGTATAACGGCATAAAGCTCTGGAACAGCGATGGGAGCGCCTTTACACCTGCCCAGCAGGACGAGCTGGAAATCATGATAGGACAGGGCTATTCAAAGCGGTCAGATATTATGAAGACGACATCATCAGACGGCAACTGCATAAGGAGGCATGCAGATATGATTTTAGGCAATGTCGGCAAAGCAGAACTCACGGTGGTCGTGGACTGCGGATGCGGGGCAGCATCGCTCATAACGCCATATGTGCTGGAAAAGATGGGCTGCAGGGTGATAACCCTGAACTCGCAGCCTGACGGTCATTTCCCTGCCCGTGACCCCGAGCCGACCGAGGAGAGCCTCACCCAGCTCCGGAGCGCAGTGCCCGCGTTCGGTGCAGATATCGGCATAGCCCATGACGGCGATGCGGACAGAATGATGGCAGTGGATGAGAACGGCACTTTCATCAGCGGTGACAGGCTTCTCCTGCTCTTTGGCAGACGGGAATGCCGCAACAGCATAGTCGTGCCCTTTGATACTTCAATGGCTGTGGACGAGCTTGGCGTCTCGGTCACACGAACAAGGGTTGGGGATGTGTACGTGGCTGAGGGGATCCGGAAGACAGGCGCAGAGTTCGGCGGCGAGCCTTCGGGCGCCTGGATATTCCCCAAAGTTTCTTACTGCCCGGACGGCATATATGCTGCAGCGCGCATCGTTGAGATTGTGCAGGACGAGGGCAGGCTCAGCACGCTTGTATCTTCGCTGCCTTCCTACCCGATACTGCGGGGGGCTGTGGCATGCGATAAAAAGACTATCCTGCCTGCGATGCAGCGAATAAAAGAGGCGCTGGCTGGGCTAGGGACAATTTCGGAGCTTGACGGCGTGCGGGTTGAGATGGAGAACGGCTGGGCGCTTGTCCGCCCGTCAGGCACAGAGCCCAAGATACGGGTCACAGTGGAGTCAAGAGACGGAGTTGAAAAACTGTATGAGACCATCGACGCTGTGGTGAGGAGGAATATATGAAGGCTGTAATACTCGCCGCGGGTGAGGGCACGCGCATGCGCCCTCTCACAGCCACGCGCCCGAAGGTGATGCTGCCGGTTGCTGGGAAGCCGATCATCGAGCACATCATGCTCGCAGCAAGGGGCGCGGGCATCAGCGATTTCGTGCTTGTCGTGGGCTATAAGGAAGACACGGTAAGGAATTATTTCGGGGACGGAAGCGGCTGGAACATCAATATAGAGTATGCGAGGCAGGAAAAACAGATGGGTACCGCAGATGCGGTGGCATGTGCGCGCGGGCTTGCAGGCAACCGTTTCTTTGTATTGAACGGCGACATTATTATCGGGACAGAGGATATCAGGGCTATGGCATCCATGGACGCTGATGTTGTGCTCGCTGCAAAGGAGGTAAGCAACCCGAAGGACTTCGGCGTGCTGGAAATAAGTGATGGCAAAATCCTCCGCATAATAGAGAAGCCTGAAAATCCGCCAGGCAACCTTGTGAACGCAGGGGTGTACCTGTTCACAGGAAAGATATTCGATGCCATTGCAGACACTCCGCTTTCCGGGAGGGGCGAATACGAGATAACTACATCGCTCCAGCTTTTGCTTGACCGGGGCGCATCATCCGGCTGCCATGTGCTTCGGGATACATGGGTAGATATAGGGCGCCCGTGGGACCTGATTGATGCGAACGAATTGATGCTGTCGCACTATAACGTAGAGGTATATGGCGAGGTCGAACCTTTTGCGACTCTCAAGGGGACTGTTTCTGTCGGAGAGGGCACCATTATCAGGAACGGTGCTTATATAGTCGGTCCGGTCATTATCGGGAAGAACTGCGACATTGGACCCAACTGCTATATACGCGCAGGAACGAGCATCGGCGACGACGTGAGGGTCGGGAACGCAGTGGAGATAAAGAATTCGATAATCATGAGCCGCACTCACATCGGGCATCTTGCATATGTAGGCGACAGCGTGATAGGAGAGAACTGCAACTTCGGCGCAGGCACAAAAGTGGCGAACCTGCGCCATGACGGCAGGACGATTCGCGTGATGGTCAGGGGCGAGCCCGTTGACTCGGGCAGGCGCAAGCTCGGGACAATCATGGGCGATGACGTGCATACCGGCATCAACAGCATGCTGAACGTGGGCTCTACAGTGGAATGCGGCTCGCACATAGCGCCAGGCGAGCTCGTAAGCGGCAACAGGAGAAAAATATGAGGATATCTGTAATCGGCACGGGATACGTGGGTACGGTGAGCGCAGCCTGTTTCGCCGAGCTCGGGCATGAGGTCATCTGCGTTGATATCGATAATGAAAAGATACGGCAGATAAATGCCGGAGTCCCGCCCATTTATGAGGACGGGCTTGAAGAGCTGCTAAAAAAGTACGCGGGCAGGCGCCTTTGCGCGACATCTGACTATGCGCAGGCTGTCCGGGGCTCGGACGTCTCATTCATCTGCGTCGGCACGCCGTCGGACGCATCCGGGAATATCGACCTTTCAATAGTGAGAAGCGCGAGCAAAAGCCTGGGTACGGCGCTCGGGAAAAAGAAGGGCTATCACGTGGTTGTCGTGAAGAGCACTGTGGTGCCTGAGACCACTGAAAAGGTCGTGCTGCCCATCATCGAGCAGCATTCTGGCAAAAAGCGTGGAGAGTTCGGGATAGCCATGAACCCCGAATTCCTCCGGGAAGGCAAAGCAGTCCATGATTTCATGCATCCTGATAAGATAGTCGTTGGCGGCATGGATGACAGGTCGGCTGACACGGTTTCCAAATTGTATAATGGCATCGACTGCGATATTATCCGCACAGACTTACGAACAGCAGAGATGATAAAGTACGCGAACAACGCATTCCTCGCCACGAAGATATCCTTTGCGAACGAGATTGGCAACATCTGCAAGGCGCTTGGCATCGATACGTATACCGTGATGGATGCCATCGGGCGCGACTCGCGCATAGGCAGGGCGTTCCTGAACTGCGGCGCAGGCTTCGGAGGCTCGTGCTTCCCCAAGGACGTCAGGGCGCTCATAGGCAAGGCGCAGGAAGCCGGGTACGCGCCTTTGATGCTGCGGTCTGTGATGGAAGTGAACGAGTCCCAGCCCCTGCGGATTATTGAATTGCTGAGAGAGAAGCTCGGTGATATCAAAGATAAGAGGATAGCAGTACTCGGGCTTGCGTTCAAGAACGACACCGATGATATCCGCGAGTCGAGGGCGATACCCGTGATACGGGAACTTTTAAACCGGAAGGCATCAGTGGCAGCTTATGACCCGCTTGCGAACGGGAACATGAGAAAGATATTCGGGAGCGTGGATTACTTTAATTCCCCCGAGGATGCGCTCCGCGGTGCAGATGCGTGTCTTGTGATGACTGAATGGGATGAATTCAGGAACCTTGGTATTGAATTTGATGCAATGGCGCGCAGGCTTGTCATTGATGGACGGCATGTGATAAACGCAAAGGGTATCGAGTACACGGGATTATGCTGGTAGCCCTGTCTCTTTCACCTTTTTTGCAGGTGGATGACAGTATCGTCATGTACCTGAACTCATTTTCAGTGCTTGACCCGATAATGATATTCCTGAGCCTGTTCGACCTTGTGGTATGGGGAATCATGGGGCTCGTGCTGAGCAGGCGCGACAGGAAGCTCTTCGTGATACTTGCGCTGCTGGTCATCACAGTGTTCATACTTGAGACCGCGCTGAAGCAAGTATTCCAGCGTCCGCGCCCGCTCGACGTGCTGGCTGTGCGTGATGTCCTGTTTGCAGGCGGGTATTCCCTGCCGAGCGGGCATGCCATGAGGAACTTCGCGTGCGCACGGTTCCTGTCCGGGAAATTCAGCCGCCCGGTCGTCTTATGGGTTTATGCCGGATTAGGGGCTGTGAGCAGGGTATTCCTTGCAGCCCATTACCTCACTGATGTTATCATCGGAGCGGCTCTCGGATATGGCATGGGCTCTCTGTGGGTGAAATACGAGCCGTTTTTCAGGGAACATTTAAAGCGGGTGGGGCTGTGAGACCGCATGTGATACTGAATGCTGCCATGAGCGCGGACGGCAAGATAGCCACTTATAAGCGGCGGCAGCTTCGCATCTCAGGCAGTGAGGATTTCCGGCGCGTGGACGCGCTGCGTGCGGGCGCGGATGCCGTGATGGTGGGGATAGGCACGGTGCTTGCGGATAACCCGAGCCTGACCGTGAAGTCGGAAGAGCTGCGGCGAGAGCGGGTTGCGGCTGGACGCGACGAGAACCCGGTCAGGATAGTGGTGGACAGCAGCGCACGAACGCCGCCCGGAGCCGACCTCCTGCGGAAGGGCACAGGTAAGCGAATCATTGCGGTGGTGAAGAGTGCGCCTTCAGAAAGGATAGCTGCACTGAGGGGGCTTGCGGAAATCATTGTCTGCGGTGAAAAGCAGGTTGAGCCTGCGCTGCTTCTTGGTAAGTTGTGGGAACACGGCATACGGATTCTCATGGTTGAAGGGGGCGGCACCCTGAACTGGGCTTTGTTTTCTGGCGACCTCGTGGATGAAGTGTTTACGTTCGTGGGAAATATCATCATCGGCGGCGCGTCAGCACCCACGCTTGCGGACGGTTCTGGTTTTCCTGAAGATGGGCTGAAACGGCTTGAGCTGCAATCAGTTGAGCGCATGGATGAAGGTGTATTGCTCAAATGGAAGGTAATCCGGCAGGAAAATCGATAGCTTACGGCACAGATGAGGTAGAAGAGAGCGGATTCTGCCCTGAGTGCTCGCTGGGCGAATATACAGGGGATACCCGCTGGAAGAGAGAGGGTGCGCTCATAATCATTGCGTCAACTGTCTTCCTGGCATTAGGTCTGTACATAGATAAATACGGGGGTGGCGGCATGGCTGCGGACCTACTGCTGCTGTCTGCTGGTGCAGTCGCAGGGTATCGCATCGTGTGGAGCGGGCTGCGTTCGCTGTGGAAAAGGCGCCCTGACATGAATTGCCTCATGACGCTTGCCGCAGCCGGCGCATTCTACATCGGGCACGGGGAGGAAGGCGCGTCAGTGCTGTACCTGTTCTTTATCGCCGAGTTCCTTGAAGAGTATGCGGAAGACAGGGCAAGAAGCTCGATAGGGATGCTCATCCGCCTCACCCCCGACACTGCCACCGTGCGGAGGGCTGGCGCAGAGGTGACGGTGCATGTCCACGAAGTGGATGCCGGCGAGACTGCAGTCGTAAGACCGGGTGAAAAGATACCCCTGGATGGGATTGTGATAAGCGGCGAATCCGATGTCAGCCAGGCTGCCATCACGGGCGAGGCAATGCCTGTACGCAAGCAGGAGGCAGACCCCGTGTATGCAGGTACGCTCAATGGGAACGGCTACCTCGTGATGAGGGTGACCAGGCGGTCAGGCGAGACCGTCCTTTCAAAGATCGTAAGCCTCATTGAGGCGGCTGAAAAGAAAAAATCACGAACAGAGAGACTGATTGACAGGTTCTCGCGTGTATATACGCCAGCCGTGATTTCATTAGCGTTGCTTGTGGCTGTGCTGCCGCCCCTGGCATTTTCACAGCCCTGGGACGAATGGCTGTACAGGGCTCTTGTCCTGCTTGTCATCTCATGCCCGTGCGCCCTGGCGATTTCAACACCGGTCTCCATGGTCTCCGGGATAACAGGGGCTGCGAGGAACGGTGTGCTGGTAAAGGGCGGCAATTACATTGAGGAGCTGGGCAGTGCAGGGGTATTCGTGTTCGACAAGACCGGGACGCTCACTGAGGGCAGACCTGCAGTGACTGATATCGAAGCTTCTGGCGCTTCGTCTGGTAAGGAGATCCTCAGTATCGCAGCGTCGATAGAGGCGATGTCCGCACACCCGCTTGCGCAGGCAATAGTCGAAAGGGCACGGGCAGACGGCATCGTGCAACAGGATGTCAGCGGGTTTGAGTACTATCCGGGCAAAGGCGTAGCCGGGAATATCGGCGGGATACGCTATTATGCAGGTAGTCCCGCCATGTTCAGGGAGCTGACCATCGGCTTCCCCGAAGAGCGTGTCCTGGAGCTTGAGGACGAGGGCAAGACCGTGATCCTTGCAGGAAAAAAAGGGGACGTGGGCATCATCGCAGTGATGGACAGGATAAGGGATGCCTCGGAAGAAGCGGTCCAGGGGCTCAGGAAAAGGGGCGTCCGCATCGTCATGCTGACAGGTGACAACGAGCGCATCGCAGGAGCGGTGGCGAGGAAGCTCGGCATAGACGAGTACCGCGCAGGTCTCATGCCTGCTGACAAGGTAAAGGTCATTGAAGGGCTGAATGACAGATACGGGCGCACGGTCATGGTCGGGGACGGAGTCAACGATGCGCCTGCGCTTGCCGGGGCATCGGTAGGCATCGCCATGGGAGCGATAGGAAGCGATGTCGCGCTTGAGACAGCGGACATTGCACTGATGCACGATGACCTCTCGAAGCTTCCCTACCTGCTCGACCACAGCAGGAAGACAATGGAAGTCGTGAGAGAGAATGTGATAGCATCAGTTGGTGTAAAGGCTGGCTTTGCAGTGCTAGCAATTCCCGGCTTTATTACGCTGTGGATGGCAGTGGGCGCAGGGGACATGGGGCTATCGCTGCTCGTGATACTGAATGCGATGAGGCTGTCAGCCTGGCGTTAGCCGCGCGAGTATATTTTTTGCAGGAACTCACGTGCAGCCCGCAGTTCCCTGACCTTGTCATCTCGTGTGAGAGGCTTGGGATAGGCGAGGTCGTTAATCTCGATTGTCAGGTCCCCGTCATATCCACTGCTGCGAAGCGCACTCAAAACCGCTGCCATGTTCGTATCTTCGCTCATGTGAAAGGGATAGTGAGGCACGCCGTCATGTGCGCCGCCCACATGCACGTTCACTATCCTGTCATGCAGCGTGTCGACGAACCCAAGCGCCCTCTCCGGCGAAACGTAGAGCGCATGGGCAACGTCAAACGTCATATCAAGGGAATTATAGCGATTGAGCACACGGCTCATCTCCTCCGGCGACGTGCACATATTCCTCTGCCCCGGCATGGGATTTTCAAGCGCAAGGTGGACACCGCGAAGCATTGCAGCTTCAGTGGCGCGGTCAAGGTACTCAAAGAACCAGCCCCAGTCCTCATCCGTCGGCGCCCTGTGCACAGTCCTGTTGCCCGCATGGATGGTGACCAGCTTCGCATTGAGCTCACTGGCAAGTCCTATGGTATAGAGTGTCTCCTGGAGCGTGGCTTCACGCACATGCCTGTTTATAGAGGCAGGATTCAGGTCGAGCACCGGAGCGTGGAGCGTGCAGCTATCTGTGAACTCATTGAGCCAGTCCCGCAGGCTGCCTGTTTTTTTGTCCCTGGCTATCCAGAAATCCGGAGTCTCGACCCAGAACTCGATAGTCCCTATGCCCGCGTCACGGAGGACGTTTAGTATTTCCGGGACGCTGTATTCCCACAGGAAGAGTGATGCGCACGACACCCGCACTGCAATCACCTATATGAGTGCCCACCTGTCGTCTATGGGGAATATCTCGTTAATCCACATCAGGACACTGCCGCCGTGGATGATATCGTACTCCCTTGACAGCACGCTCTTGCCTTTGAACACAGGTGAGGTCGTGACCTCTATCTTCCTGAAGTCCCGTCTTGTCTCAAGCCTGTGCATGCGAAGTATCTTGCCTATCGGGATGTCAGCCCTTATCATGTCATCCTTTATCTCATCCGACAGACGCGACAGGGGCGTTAGCGACCTTGCATGCACATAGACGATACCGCCTGCACAGAGATTGACAGTCCTCCTGTTTACGTCATCCCCAATATTCACGCCGAGCATTGAAGCCGTATTTGCATCTGCCTGGACTACTTCTTGCTCAACCGTCCTGACCTCTACGGTTTTCAGGGTGAGCAGCTCAAGCAGGTGCGTGACCGAGCCGTCCGTANNGTCCAGGATTATCTCATCGCTGATTCCGCTACGGGATTCGGTGTCCACGCAGAGGTTCTTGTTCTCGACCCAGACGCTCATGCGGCTGAAGGCGCCATAGGACGTGACGAATTTCCCCCCGTCTTCTGTGACAGCAGGGAATTGCTCGCCCAGAACGCTCCTGATCCGGTCTGGTTCAGGCTTGAAGCCTCGCTTAAAAGGATATTGCTGAATAATATCACCGGTAGATAGATGGCTGACTTTTTTGTTAAAACTTTCGATTAGGGGGGTGTGAGACAAAAATAAGAATTGCCCAATTTCAGTAAATCTTATAGGATGACAACGCCATGCAATCTATAAGGTCTGGAGGTAATGACTGTGTACCAGGGAGATGGTACTGGATGAGGGATATAAGTGACATGTTGGCTGACAGGGCCGGTGGTGCCGAGGGCAGGGACTTGGACTTCATTAAGCTCGCGGTGAGCCTGCTCGTGTGCCTGCTTGCCGGTTTCCTGGGCTCGATTCTTACAGCGCCTGCCATCCCGGAATGGTACCAGGCACTTGAGAAGCCATCTTTTACCCCGCCGGCATGGCTGTTCGCCCCGGTATGGACGCTTCTCTTCATTATGA
>DUGO01000153.1 GCA_013331375.1 Candidatus Methanoperedentaceae archaeon
GTTTCAAAGAGGTGCACCAGTACTGCGTGGACAACAATATGAAGGAGCTTGCTGCAAAGTGCCCGCTCCATGAGGTAGTGAATGACATGGTCATACGCTTCCTTCCCAACCCGCTGCAGGCACAGAAAGAGCGCGTCAGGGTCATCTGGCGCGGGGATATGGAGAGCGACATCGGGAAGTCGATGGCAGCGGTCAATCCTGAGGGTCCCGTCGCTTTGATGGTCACGGATATTACCACAGACCCCAATGCCGGTGAGGTTGCCACAGGCAGGCTTTTCAGCGGCACTGTAAAAAGAGGCATGGAGCTCCATGTATCAGGCATACTCGGGACAAATCGGCTCCAGCAGGTGGGGCTGTTCATGGGACCTGAGAGGATTGAGGTCGAGCGCGTGCCTGCTGGCAACATCGTCGCGGTCACAGGGCTGAAGGATGCTATCGTGGGTTCAACCGTAGCATCTGTTGAGAAAATGATGCCTTTCGAGAGCATCCGGCATGTGAGCGAGCCTGTGGTCACTGTTGCGGTCGAGGCAAAGCACATGAAGGACCTGCCAAAGCTGATTGAGGTCTTACGACAGGTCGCAAAGGAAGACCCAACGCTGCGCGTGATGATTAACGAGGAGACTGGAGAGCACCTGCTTGCAGGCATGGGAGAGCTGCATCTTGAGATTGTGACCCACAGGATAACACGGGACAGGCACGTTGAGATTCTGACCTCCAAGCCGCTTGTGGTTTACAGGGAGACCGTGCTCGGAAAATCCGGTACGGTCGAGGGCAAGTCGCCCAACCGCCATAACAGGTTCTACGTTGAGTTGGAGCCCCTTGAGAAGAGCGTGGTCGAGCTCATCCGCAGCGGCGATGTATCGATGAAGATGGACGATATTGCAAGGCGCGATGTGCTCATGAAGGCTGGCATGCCCAAGGACGAGGCAAAGAGCTTCGTGCACATACACGAGACGAATGTCCTGCTTGACATGACCAAGGGTATCCAGTACCTGAAAGAGACCATGGAACTGATAATCGAGGGTTTCGAGGAGGTCATGAAGGAAGGACCCATGTCGCGTGAGCCCTGCCAGGCGGTCAAAGTGAAACTCGTGGACGCGAAACTGCACGAGGACGCGGTGCACAGGGGACCAGCCCAGGTGATACCAGCAGCCCGGCAGGCGATCCAGGCGGGTATGCTGATGGCGAATGATACGCTCCTTGAGCCGTTCCAGAAGGTATTCATACAGGTCCCGCAGGAGCAGATGGGCGGCGCTATACGGGAAATGCAGGGAAGAAGAGGCGTGATAGTCAACATGGGTTCCGAGGGAGAGACCGCTACCATAGAGTCCAAGGCGCCGGTTGCACAGCTATTCGGGTTCGCAGGTGCAATACGGTCGGCTACCGAAGGCAGGGCTATGTGGAGCACCGAGTTCTTCGGATTCGAGCCGCTCCCACAGAGCATGCTCGACGGGATTGTCATGGACATACGCAAGAGGAAGGGATTGAAACTCGAGATGCCGAAGCCTAGCGACTTCATAAGCCCGTAGGCATCTTATATATAACAAGTAACGGAAGGTTTAAAATAACGAACAACTATACTGAGTCAAAACTTAGGTACGAGGAGATTGAATATGGCTGAGAAACCACATCTGAATTTAGCAGTCATCGGGCATATCGACCACGGTAAATCAACTCTCGTTGGCAGATTATTGTTTGAGACTGGCGCAGTNNGCATATCGACCACGGTAAATCCACACTTGTAGGAAGATTGCTTTATGAGACTGGTACAGTACCTCCGCATATAATCGAGAAATACAAAGAGGAGGCAAAGGCAAAGGGCAAGGAATCCTTTGTGTTCGCATGGGTCATGGACTCGCTGAAAGAGGAGCGGGACCGCGGTATCACGATTGATGTCGCCCACCAGAGGTTTGACACCGCGAAGTTTTACTTCACTATCGTGGACTGCCCGGGGCACNNAGGCGCAGACAAAGGAGCACGTATTCCTTGCAAGGACGCTGGGCATCAACCAGCTCATTATCGCGCTCAACAAGATAGATGAAGTGAACTATGACAAGGCACGGTTCGACCAGGTAAAGGCTGACGTGTCTGGACTGTTAAAGACGGTGGGCTACAAGCCTGATGAGATGATATTCATACCGACCTCTGCATTCAAGGGAGATAATATCTCAAAGGCGAGCGAGAACACGAAATGGTACACAGGACCATCTATCCTCGCGTCTCTTGATACGCTCAAGGTGCCGGAGAAGCCGGTCACGCTGCCGCTGCGCATACCCATCCAGGACGTGTATTCAATATCGGGTGTGGGCACTGTGCCAGTAGGCAGGGTAGAGACCGGGAAGATAAAGAAGGGCGACAAGATCATATTCATGCCCGCAAAAGCTGTGGGCGAAGTCAAATCCATTGAAATGCACCACCAGGAAGTCAAAGANNCGACAAGATCATATTCATGCCTTCAAAGGCTGTGGGTGAGGTCAAGTCCGTCGAGATGCACCACGAGGAAATCCCTGAGGCGGTACCGGGAGACAACATCGGCTGGAACGTGCGCGGCGTTGATAAGAAGGATATCCGCAGGGGAGATGTGTGCGGGCATACTGACAAGCCGCCGGCAGTCGCAGACGAGTTCACAGCCCAGATAGTTGTGCTGCAGCACCT
>DUGO01000056.1 GCA_013331375.1 Candidatus Methanoperedentaceae archaeon
AACGGACCATACCGCGATGAGGCAGCCTACACGCTCATAAGGCTTGCCCATGCTGCAAAGGAGAAGGGCATCAACCTGAACTTCTTCAACTATCTTGACGGCACCATCATAGGGCACAAAGAACAGGGTCCGAAGGAGTTCCCCGTCGTCGAACAGCTCTTCGGCACAGTGCTCAAGAAAGGGCTCAAGAACCCGAAGACTGATGCCATAGCCTGCATAAAGTGCACTGACGCGCGCGGTGTGACAAAGCAGCAGACCGAGGGCGTTGTGATCGGCGGGCTCTACGACCTTGCGGAATGGACAGCGGAATCGGATAAGACTATACTGCTGGGGTGAAAACATGAGCAAGAAAGTAAACATAATCGTTACACAGCCACCTTACGGCAAGGAGGATGCATACAGCGCGATACCCCTGGCTGAGACCCAGGCTGCGGCAGGCAACCAGCCGTCAATCACTTTTGTGAGCGGCGGCGTGCATTCCGTGGTAAAAGGTCAGAAGACCGGATACGGGGATGCTGCTGTGTGGCAGAAGGAAGTCCCGAGCATAGAGGCGAGCATAGTAAAAGCTAAGGAAGCGGTCAAGTTCTATGCACTTGACGCAGACCTGAAAAAGAGAGGCGTGAACGACGGCGAGATTATAGAGGGTATCAGTAAGGTTAACCTCGACGACCTCACGAACAGGATACTGGATAGCGACGTAACACTGGTGTTCTGAAATGGCGTTCGTTCACGACTTCGAGCTTGATGTAAGGGGCGAAGCATGCCCCTACCCTTTAATTCGCACAAAGCAGCAGGTGGATAAGCTTCATAAAGGTGAAGTGCTCAAAGTTCTTGCCAGCGACCCTGTAGCACCTCAGAATATAGACGCATGGGCAAAGAAGTCAGGAAATGAACTGCTTGGGGTTGAAGCAAACAGCGGAACATTTTCCATCTTTGTTCGAAAAAGTTGATTTTTTTTATTTCAGAATCAAATTTTAGCGTTGACAGACTTCTGAAAGAACTGAGCCGCAAATGTTCCTTTTTCGGAACAAAAGCGACAAAACTTGCTGTAATCCATACTGCCATATTTGCATTACCGGAATAAATGCGCATGAAACTGTCTGAGGGCAACAATCTAATTCTCAGGTTCATGCTCATAAATATCAGCTCAGGGATCGCTGTAGGCATGATAAATTTCATAATCCCTGTGTATGCCCTCAGCCTCTCCGCAAGCTCTTCTGAAATCGGGTTGATCCGGGGCATATCCGGACTTGGGGACCTGCTGGTGGTGCTGCCCGCAGGATTCCTTGTTGATTATTTCGGCTCAAGGAACATGTACTCTGTGAGCTGCGTTCTCGGCGTATTTATCATCCTTATGCTGGCAGCAGCAGGCTCCACCCAGCTTCTTTTAATGTTGATGCTGTTCTACGGCATGGCAAGAACCATAAGGGCGACGTCCCTGAATGCTGCATTCTTCAAAAACATTGGAATTATCGGCGCACAGAAGGGAGGGTGGTACAGGGGCTCAATGACTATAGGCGCTTCTTTCATCGGACCTGTCATAGGAGGCATAGCAGCATCCGCAATCGATTTTTCAAGGTATTTCATATTTTCGGGCGCATTCTTACTTGTGCCGCTCATGATAATATTGGCAGGGAATGACTCGAGAGCAGGAGGGAAGAACTTCAGCCTTGCTGGCGAATCCAATCATTACAGGAGCCTGCTAAAAATCAGACTCCTTGTATCCGCGACTGTGATCGAGAGCCTGAACATGGCATTCTTCATAACTTTTTCAACCTTCATCGCGGTGCTGGTAATCCGGGACCTTGCCCTGTCTCCGGGTATCGCAGCGATGCTGATATCGCTTGAAGGCGGTGCAACGATTCTTGTCGTGTTTTCATGCGGGCGCCTGCTGCACCGGAATAACAGGAACCTGTATCTTACAAGCTTCTCAATTACTGTGATTGCGCTGCTGCTCCTGGGAACGAGCAGCGACATAGCCGTACTCGCAGCAGCCTCACTGGCTACAGGCGCAGGCTCAGGGCTCATTACCCTTGCAACCTTCTCGCAGGTCGGGAGCGTTGAAGGTGAAAAAGGCAAGATAGCTGGCGTCTTCTCGTTCGGGCATGCGGCAGGAGCCATCCTCGGTCCTACCCTGGGTGGGCTTGCAGGCGATTTTTTCGGCGTAAGGGCTGTGTTCCTGTCATTCATACCTCTGTTCGCTCTCATGGCTCTATATGTCTTCATCGAAGGCGGGGACCCATAGAGGAAAATATTGCCCTTATGATGCAGAATCTGGAATACTTGAGGCGAGAGTTGCTTGAGTCTTAACCGATTTATACCCTGCAATCGGTACCATGAGCGGTGTATAAGGATGGCAATAGCTCATAACTTTGAACTTGATGTGCGGGGCGAGGCATGCCCGTACCCCCTGATCCGTACAAAGCAGCAGGTAGATAAGCTGAAAAGCGGCGAGGTACTCAAAGTTGTCGCCAGCGACCCTGTGGCATGGCAGAATATAGATGCATGGGCGTCAAAGTCCGGCAATGAGTTCCTGGGCGTAGAGATAAACGATGGAGTATATCATATATTCGTCCGCAAGGCGTAATGCCATTCTGACCTGCGCTCATGAATGCTATACGGGATAATGGCAAACTCTTCACGCGCGATTTTGTGCTTGTCAGCCTGGTAACTTTAGCGATATTTACCATTTATTTCTCATTATACGTAACTCTGCCAGTCTATGTAGAATCTATCGGTGGTAGCAGCAGAGACATCGGGCTGGTCATTGGAGTTTTCATGGTCTCCTCGATACTGGTGAAGCCGCTGGCTGGATGGGGTGTGGACAGGTATGGACGAAAAGACATAATGATCGCAGGGTTGCTCATAATTTTGGTTGCCACGTCTCTATACCGTTATTCCAGTTCGATGATACTTCTGTTGATGCTGGTAATGCTCCACGGCACAGGATGGGGCATCTCCACGACTGCAGCTACCACGCACGCCGCCGATATTGCGCCAGGGCATCGCAGGGGAGAGGCACTTGGCTATTTTGGAATGTTCAGCAATGTTGCCATGGCATTTGGTCCTGCCGTTAGCGTGATGTTATTAGACGGGCGCAGTTTCGCAACAATTTTTTTATCGTGGAGTGCAATTTCCCTTCTATCCCTGATGATCGCATCTTCTATACACGAAACGCTCCTTCCAGCCAGTAAAGCATTTAGAACTCCTTTATGGGCTTCTCAGAATCCAGGAATTAGAAAATCCTGGGATTTCTCTGGTATAAAAGTCCTATTAGCCCCCGCTTTCATCATGTTTCTGATAAATATATCCCACAGTTCAATCATGTCCTTTCTGCCTTTATTCGCTCTGAAGCAGGGTATCGCCAATCCCGGGCTGGTCTTTACAACGCATGCCGCTGGTCTTCTGGCTATACGACCCATTGCCGGCAGGCTGTCCGATGTTTACGGCAGAGCATCTGTGATAGTTCCAGGCATAGCTTTACTTGCGATATCCCAGTGGATTCTTTCAGCAGCTCCTTCCTTAGAAATGTCCATTCTAGTCGCGGGACTGTACGGCTTGGGGTTCGGCGCAATTTATACGTCATTAATAGCACTCATGATTGATAGAGCAAACCCATCTGCCAGGGGTAAAGCCATGGGAATCTTCACGTCATCCTTTGACCTTGGTCTGGGATTCGGATCAATATTATGGGGATTGATGCTGGAGTTCAGCGAATTCGCGGTTATATACGCAATCGCCGGATTTGTCGCCTTTTTATCGTTAATATTTTTCTATTACTTGGTTCAAAAAGAAAATTAAAGGCTGTATCTCAATTCAATCTGCCTNNTATTTCAGCATAGAATTTATTCAATATTTCAACGAGCTGGTGATATGCAGGAATGTAAACCTTTGAATACTCCAGCCGCCTCGGATCAATCCCAAGGTTGTGCAGCTTAGAACGATATACCTGTGCGTGCGCTTTTGCCAGATGCTCCTTCCTCGAATCACCGGACGCGCCTTCTCCCAGAAATACGCCGCCAGCGCCCCTGGTTAATGCAAACCTAATGTGCTCAAACCCCACTCTGAGCGTTGATGGCACACGAATGATTTTTACACCTCCAGGATAGCTGAGGCGGTTTGCTCCTGCCAGATCGGCTGCTGCATAGGCAATTTTATCTTCTAAAAAAGCTATGACCTGAGGAGTATCTGGTTCCAGTATCGCCTCTATTTGAGCAAAAATCTGGGAATCTGAGCACAATGGGAGTTCTATAGCATG
>DUGO01000007.1 GCA_013331375.1 Candidatus Methanoperedentaceae archaeon
CCCTATCTTTGAATCAAGAGCAGAGAATGCTTCCTGGAAGGTCTTGAGATCCCATACACGTATATTATGCTCTTTCTCGTACTCGCGCAGGATTTGTTTGCTCATCCTGTAGCCCAGGGCACGTACCGATTCGCTTATATCCGGGGCATCCTTCATGCCGCTTAAGAAAGTGAGGAAAGCGATGAGTTCATTGTCAAAACTGCTGCCTGATTTTTTGAGGCTNNCTCAAGCAGCCGCAGAAATATCTTTTTCAGGGTATCTACAGCCCTCGGATTCCTGTAACTGTGAAAAACCTTGAGCGTATCTCCTTCGATCTCCATCCTGTCCACTACACGCGCGGTTTCATACACCTCCTTCATGATGGGGAGGAACTCGCACAGCGGGATGTCCTCTATTGGGCGTTTTGCTATCGATTCAATAACTATCTCCTCGAGAGGTGTCTTCTTTGCCAGCAGGTCTTCAAAATGGTTGAAATGTACTGCTACTGTCTTGTAGTTACTGTCTCTATATTTTTTGGCTATGGCACGCCAGAAATCAGGTCGCTTTTCAATTTCCGAGAAAAGGTCTTGCATGAGTCCAAGATGTCTGTTAAGGTTATCCACAGCCGCTTCTACACTGTCTCTCAGCTTATATGCGAGCTTAATCGACTTCGCCCGCCTGTATACCGCCTCTATCCCCAGACGCTTTTGAGATGCCAGATACAGGGAGAGCAATCTTGCAGACAGGTCTAACAGCGGGTAATTTTCGCCTTTTATTGTCAGCACTGCAGTGGTCGGATTAGTGTCACTATCGCTGTTCAGGCTGAATTCCATCCCCCACCCCAGTTCCCTGAATTTAGTATTGAAATATTCCATCGTTTTTGATACCGAATTAAACAATAGCGGGTCTGCGGTTTCATACAGAATTTCTTTTTCCGGTACCATATCCTTTGTCTTTCTGAGAAGCCAGTCTGCTATCGGAGAATCAAAAAGCAATGCGTTGTCCGAATGTGTAAGGACTATCCTCGGATTTACTGCGATGTCGATTATTTCACGCATGGCTGCGCTGAAATTTCCATCATGCCTTGCCAGGAACGGCTTTACTTTATCTACATATTTTTTCTCGATGGAAATATGTTTCCTAACCACCATACTTATTAGAACATAGCAGTGGCATCAATTAAATAGTTTCCTATTTTATTCTAAATACTATTAAATTTTATATGAACAAATATAAACTCATTAAGTTTAATTTTTTAATTAAAAGTATTATTAATCATTTTTTTAAGATAATAAGTAATATTAAATCTTAAAATAGTCAATATTTTTGGTTTTGTCGATGCTACCAGATGCTCACCCGCTTATTTATTGATGGCATCACAACCACAGTTTAGGAGAGTCAAAGATGAAGTCGCTGGATGAGGCATTCAGGCTAACATTCGACGATGAGAACGCAGATTTGAGAGTTTCAGGTGTGCCAGTGGTTCTGATGAGCACTAAGACTTTTGGAATGATTAACAAAGAATTGGTGNNTGGGGGAGCCTGCTATACCATGCTGGATACGAAGCTGGAAGGCACGAGGTTGCGACCATGAAAAAGTTGTGGGGCTTCCAAAACAAAGAGGAAATGATCGAAGCCTACAAAAAGCAGTTCCAGAGGTTCGGATGGCTCTGTCTCGACAGCATAGAAGAAGACCTGAAAAAGAAAGAAGTGAAAATAATAACCCATAACAACTTCGAGTCCCAGCCGTATCAAAAAAGTTTCGATAATCCTGTCTGCTATTTTATCAGCGGATACATCTGCGGGTTCGTCGAGGTGGCTCTGGAAATGGAGGCTTTACGGTGCTATGAAATGAGATGCGAAGGGAAGGGAAACGCCCACTGCGAATTCCGGATGAAACCAATGCTCTGATGATTAATATGCCTATCACAAAGAACATTGCCCGGATTAATGATTTAAATGGTAATTTTATAAAAGATTTCATTGAGAGTGGAAAAAAGATTTTCGGTGAGGATATGCTTCGCTCAGTGGAATCATGCGTTCAGTGCGGCTGCTGCACTGGAGGGTGCCCGTCCAGCAGAAGGACTGCTCTTCGGACAAGGAAGCTGTTTCGAGAAATGTTTCTTGGTTTTAAGGAGAGTGTGCTCGGGGGCGATGACCTCTGGCTCTGCACAACCTGCTATACGTGTTACGAGAGGTGTCCGAGGGGAGTTAAGACAACTGACATAATAAAAGTTCTGCGCAACATGGCGGTACGCCAGGGCTACATGGCTGAAGCTCATAGAATGACGGCAAGTTATGTGTTCAAGACCGGGCATGGGGTGCCAGCCAATGAGGAAGTTCAGAAACTGAGGGTTGAGCTCGGGCTCGATAGCCTTCCTCCCACCACCCATTCCTACCCTGAGGCGCTTAAGTCGGTACAGGAGATACTGAAGCTCACTGGTTTTGATGAAATCGTGGGGTTTGACTGGAAGACTATGGAACTTCGGAGGAAGGAATGAAAGAGTACGCATCTTTTCTGGGGTGCATAATCCCGAACCGCTATCCTGGGATCGAAGCCTCATCTACCAGTATTCTGAAGGATTTCGATATAGAACTTATCCCGGTAAAGGGCGCATCGTGCTGCCCTGCGCCGGGTGTGTTCAGTTCTTTTCATCTTGAGTCATGGCTTGCAATCGCTGCACGGAACATAGCCCTTGGGGAGGACACAGGCAGGGATATAATAACCATGTGCAATGGCTGTTATGGGTCGCTTACTGAAGCAAACCATCTCCTGAATGTAAACAAGGAACTCAAGGATAAAATAAATGGGATTCTCTCAAAGGTGGGATGCGAATTCAAGGGGACTGCAGGGATAAAACACATAATCGAGGTATTTTCTGAGGATATCGGAGTAAAAAAAATACAGGAGTCGATAAAAAAACCCGTAGACGGCGTCAGGGTATGCACCCACTACGGCTGCCACTTCTTGAAACCCACTGAAGTAAAGAAGCACGGAAGTTCAGAGCAGCCCAGGCTACTTGATGATATAGTCAAAGCAACCGGGGCGGAGAGTATAGATTACAAGGACAAAATGATGTGTTGCGGATTCGGAGGTGGAGTACGTGCCAGGAATATTGAAGTAACTCTCGATTTTACACGTGAAAAACTAAACAATATACTCGCTGCGGGCGGAGATTGCATCGTCGACCAGTGTGCATCATGCCATCTCGAATTTGACCGCGGGCAGGTAGAGATAAAGAAAATGTACGGCGAAGAATTTCACATTCCCGTGCTTTATTTCACGCAACTGATCGGACTCGGGCTCGGGATGATGCAAAAAGAACTTGGACTTAATTATCAAAACGTTCCTGCAAAACCGCTGCTGGATAAGATTAACGGAGGAAGGAAATGACCAACATTGGCGTTTACATCTGCCATTGCGGGACGAATATAGCCGGGGTTGTAGATGTGGAAGCACTGGGTAAAAGGGTGGCAAAATTGAAAGACGTAGCTGTGGCGAAGGACTACAAATACATGTGCTCCAACCCGGGACAGGAACTGATAAGGGATGACATCAGGAACATGAATCTCGACAGGGTTGTGGTAGCTGCATGTTCTCCCCGCATGCACGAATCCACATACAGGAAGGTGCTTGCTGAGGCGGGAATCAACCCCTTCCTTTTGGAGATCGCGAATATAAGAGAGCAGGCATCATGGGTGCATCTGGATAAAGAGAAAACCACAGACAAAGCCTTTGACCTCATCAATATGGCAGTGGCAAAAGCGAGGATGGATGAGCCTCTTGTGAGCCTGCCCACAAATGTTGTTCAGCGCGTCCTTGTGATAGGAGCAGGGATAGCGGGGATACAGGCTTCGCTTGACATTGCAAATATGGGATACGAGGTCGTCCTCGTTGAAAAAGAGCAGAGCATAGGCGGAAGGATGTCGCAGCTTGGAAAGACCTTCCCCACCCTTGACTGCTCAGCCTGCATCCTCACTCCAAGAATGGTGGAGGTCTCCACCAACCCAAAGATAAAACTTTTTAGCTATTCTGAGGCTGAGGAGATTTCGGGGTTCATAGGAAACTTCAGGGCAAAGATACGGAAAAAATCAAGAGGCGTAGTAGAAAGTCTCTGCACAGGCTGCGGCTTGTGCCAGGAAAAATGCCCCACAAAGGTGCTGAGCGAATACGATGAGCAGATGGGGAAAAGAAAAGCGATATACACGCTCTTCCCTCAGGCAGTGCCGAATATTCCTGTAATTGACAGGGAAAACTGCCTTTATATAACCAAGGGAAAATGCGGAGTGTGCAAGAAAGTATGTCCGGCGGGAGCCATAGATTATGAACGCGGCGACGATATAGTTGAAGAAGAAATTGGAGCTGTGGTGGTTGCTTCAGGGTTCGATCCCTTCGACCCCACTTCCAAGGAAGAACTGGGGTTCGGAAGATACAGGAATGTAATCACAGGACTTCAGCTTGAGAGACTTTTGCACACAGCAGGTCCAACGAAAGGTGAGGTGAAGAGACCCTCGGATGGAGCTATCCCAAAAAGAGTGGCGTTTGTGCAGTGCGCGGGGTCAAGGGATGAGCATGCCAATAAATACTGCTCAAGGGTCTGCTGCATGTATGCAATAAAGAATGCTCTGCTGATTAAGGAGCATCACCCTGAAAGCGAGGTATTTATCTATTACATAGATATCAGAGCCTTTGGCAAGGGTTACGAAGAGTTTTACAAGCGTGCGCAGGAGCAGGGGATTAAATTCATGCGCGGCAGGGTGGCAGAGATTTTTGAAGATAAAAAGAACGGCAATGTTGTTATACGTGCCGATGATACGCTTCTGGGCATCATCACCGAGAACGAGGTGGATTTAGCTGTGCTCTCTATTGGAATGGTTCCAAGGTACGACTCTTCGAAGATACAGAGGATGCTGGGCATAGCCACCAGTCCCGATGGTTTCTTCATGGAGGCTCATGCAAAACTTCGACCAGTGGAGACGCTGGTTGACGGGGTATTCCTTGCCGGGACAGTACAGGGACCCAAGGACATTCCCGACACTGTGGCGCAGGCAAAGGGGGCAGCATCAAGCGCTCTGGGTGTTGTGTCGCACAGGACGCTTGAACTCTCACCGCTTATCTCCGAAGTTGATGAGAGGCTGTGCAGGGGCTGCGGCGATTGCAAAGATGTCTGCGAATACGGAGCGATAGAACTCATTACTCTTGACTCAAGGAACGTGGCAAGGATAAACCCTGCATTATGCAAGGGATGCGGTGCATGTTCAGTAGCCTGCTGCAACGGCTCCATCAAACTCAGGAATTATACAGACAGCATTACCTTTGCCATGCTCGAAGCTGCACTTGGGGGTGCTGTATGACGGAATTCGATCCCAGGATTATTGCGTTCTGCTGCAACTGGTGCAGCTATGCAGGCGCAGACCTCGCAGGGGTGAGCAGGTTCCAGTATCC
>DUGO01000091.1 GCA_013331375.1 Candidatus Methanoperedentaceae archaeon
CCTCGGGTTCAATTCCCGACCAGTCCATAGGGTTTTTTGTGGGAGACTGATGGCATAAGTTCCGGGCGCTTGCCACGCAGCAGATAAATACTTTGAGAATAATGTCCCATCATGCGTCCCATGTCATTCTGCATCATACTTTTATGCCTCCTTGCTGCAAATGCAGCCGCCTCCACCGTCATTTCTGTTGACAGCGCGGTGGATGTGCCAGATATCACAGTGCCATACCGGGGCGGTATCTACGAGATAAAGGATATAGGGGCATACAGGCTCAACCAGAGCATCAATGTGTCTGTCAACAGCTCGGATGTGTCAAGCTTCCAGCTTGCGCTTGTGGACCGCAACAGGACATTCATCTGGAGCAAGATAACAGTTCCAGGGTCATCGGCGGTCATACCGGCAAATACGGCAGGCACATCAGGCACATACGCGCTTTCGGTGTGGTACCAGGGCAGGCTCCTGGCGGTCAAGCCTGTGGTCATTTCCTCGTACGACCTCTCAGTGTTCCCTGAAAAGACCGTAATCCAGCCCGGCAGCATCCTGAACGTCACGGTATTGTCAGGCGTTACGGACAGGCAGATAACCGTCATTCTTGCAAAAGGCATTGAAAAGCTCGAAGCGAAGGCATCGATGGAGACCCCTGGCGTGTACCGGGCATCGGTCTATATACCTCCGCTCGCATCCGGGAATTTCTCGCTCTATGCCGCGATACTCTCAAACCGCACGGTCATGGGATATCCCGAGGCGCTCGGCATAGCGGGAGGCATATACGTCAATGTCGGGCAGGAGGTGCCGCAGGAGCCTGATATCCGGGTGTACGCGGTCATAGCCCTCCTGCTGCTGGCACTTGTCCTCTTTATCGCCTACAAAAGAAAGCTTATAGCCTTGCAGGGATAAGGTGAGGAGCGATGCACCTGTTAGAGCTCGCCGGCATCTGCAAAACGTACAGGCTCGGAAACACCGAAATCCGGGCACTTGACAACATAAGCCTGTCCATCGGCGAGGGCGAGTTCGTGGCGATTACGGGTCCGAGCGGCTCAGGCAAGTCCACGCTCATGCATATCATGGGGTGCGTGGACACGCCCACAAGCGGGAAGCAATTTTTCAGGGGACGGGACGTATCCGGGCTGGGCTCAGGTGCGGTTTCAGGGCTCAGGCTGCGGCAGTTCGGCTTCGTGTTCCAGCAGTTCTACCTGCTGGGCAGCCTGACCGCATATGAGAATGTCGAGCTGCCCATGATTGAGGCTGGTGTGGGCAGGCGGGAGAGGAAAAGGCGCGTACAGGAATTGCTTGAGGCTGTTGGCATGTCTGCGAGGGCAAAGCACAGACCTGGGCAGCTCAGCGGAGGGGAGCAGCAGCGCGTAGCCATAGCACGCGCGCTCTCGAACAATCCCTCCGTGATATTTGCAGATGAGCCTACGGGTGAGCTGGACAGCGCAGCGGGCAGGAAGGTCCTTGACCTGCTCATGGATGTGAACCGCAGGTACGGCAAGACGCTCGTGATAGTGAGCCACGACCCGCAGGTGACGTCGGTTGCGGGAAGGGTTATCCGGCTCCTGGATGGGAGGCTCTCGCCTGATGTACGCTAAGCTTGCGCTGCGCGAGGTGCTGGAACGGAGGACAGGGACTGCGCTTGCTGTACTCGCCATAGGCATTGCCACTGCCTCCCTGATACTCCTCGGCTCGTTCAGCCTGGGGCTTCGTGAGGGCAGCGCGGCACTGTACGATGATACCGTGGACTACTGGGTATTACCCGAAGGCGGGAGCGCCCAGGACCTCATCGTGAACACTGAAAAGACGATGCTCGGCAGCGTGCACCGGAGTACGGGCGACATACTTTCCATCCCGGGTGTTAGCGGCGCAACGCCTGTGCTGAACAGGGTCATGTACGCCTCGAAAGCCGGCAGTGACCCGGCGAGCATATTCGCCATCGGCATCATACCCGGGAACTTCAGCTCTGCGCCATTCCAGGTGGATGCTCTCACGCCCGGCGACCCCTATTATGCGGGAGGGGACTTTACAGGCGAGGTCATAATTAATGATGTCACATCCGGGCTGCTCGGCATCGATTCCGGGGATTATATGAACCTGAATTCCTCAGGCGCGGGCATTGTGTCAGGGAGGCATTTCAGGGTGGTTAAAGTCATAAGCACACAGGAATACTCAACAACGCCGGTGGTCGTGCTCCACATCTCTGAGCTCCAGGAGCTGACAGGTAACAGGCAGGGAGACAGGGCAAACTACATAGTCGCAAGCGGAAAGGATGTTGGCGGTCAGCTGAGGTCATTGTTCCCCGGGGATACGGTGCTCGGCAGCGCGGGATACGTGGCATACGCATTCGAAAAAGACAGGAAGCTTGGTGCATCAGGGGCAGCGGCTGCAGGCGTGTCACTTGTCATATCTGCACTGTTCATAAGCACGGTCATGATACTGTCGATAAGCGAGAGGCAAAAGGAGATAGCAGTCATGCGAGCCATGGGCATATCCAGGGGCTCGGTTGCAAAGATGCTCTTATTCGAGTCGCTGATTCTGTCGCTGCTTGGCGGTTTTACCGGCATCCTGCTGAGCTTCCTCGGCAGGGGGCTCATCGAGTGGGGAATGTACAGCCTGTTCGGTATGCGCGGAGTGGCATCAATGCATTACCTTATACTGCTTTTCGGTCTTTCGGTCGCAGTCATTGCCGGGATGGTCTCGTCCATAGTACCCTTCATTGCGGCTGAGCGAATAAGGCTGCCAGAGGTGCTCGGTTGAGCAGGCTAGACGATGACCTGGCACTTGTGCTGCTGTTTATTGCAGGCACGGTGGCTTTTGTGCTCATCCTGCCCAACGAAGTGCTGAGGATAATTGTGGGGATACCTATGGTGCTCTTCATACCCGGATATGCCCTGATAGCTGCGCTTTTCCCGGGAAAGGGAGACCTTGACGGCATTGAACGCGTCGCCCTGAGCTTCGGGCTATCGATTGCCATCGTGCCACTAGTGGGTCTTGCGCTCAATTTCACCCCGTTCGGGATACGGCTTTCGCCCGTGGTCATTTCCATCTCAGCCATCACTCTGTTGCTCACGTACATAGCCCACTGGAGGAGACAGAGGCTTGCGCAGGAAGCGCGTTTCTCGGTATCATTCAGGGCATGGTACGATGCCATCAGGAACATGGAACTGGGAGAGAGCAGGCTTGACCGGGCGCTGACAGTCATTCTTGCGATATCAATCCTCCTTTCAGTCGCGATGCTTGTGTACGTCATCGTCACGCCAAAGCAGGGTGAGAAATTCACTGAGTTCTATATCCTCGGTCCCGGTGGAAAGGCGGCAGGCTATCCCACAAATTTCACTATCGGAAAACCGGAGACCGTCATTATCGGAGTCGTGAACCATGAGTATTCGGCTGTCAACTATACGGTGAATGTACGAATACGGAACGAGACCCTGAACGAAATCGGGATAGCGCTGGCACACAACGCCACCTGGGAAAAGCCTGTGAATATAACAATGGCAAAGCCTGCAGGCATGGAAAAGCTCGAATTCCTATTGTACAGGGAGAATCTTTCCGAGCCGTACAGGGACCTGCACCTGTTTGTGAACGCCACATGAAGAGAACGGATGTTCAGGATACTGGCTGCAGAGTTTTCCTGTATCTTGCAGCATACGCGAGATACACATAGGCGAACAGCACATACCATAGCGGGAACAGGACGTACCCGCCCATGCCTTCCATATCGGCTGCCGCTCCCGGACCTGCGTAATATCCTGCTAGCAGCAGGAGCACGAGCCTGAGCAGGTTCTGCGCCACAGTGCCTGCGATGCCGAACAGGAGCATGGCAATCCGCGTTTTCCCGGGCAGCGGCGTGTCCAGGGACATCAGGGCAAAGACCGCTATGAACACCGAGATGGAAGCCGCACCGGAGCACTTCTCATTGACCAGCACCGTGAGCACCTCACCACCGCTGGTAGTCATGGAGATGGATGTCCCGCTTGCAGAGAGCGGGATAAGGCTACCTGCAATACCATGAACAACCCATGCCGTTGCCTGCGCCCACTGCCCGCCGATGGAGGTCTCCATGAGCGCGGGAAACGTTATGCCAAGCCCGTATACCGAAAGCAGGATTGAAGGCAGGGACGCCGAGCCACCGAAGAATATGAAGGCAAGCCCAACCCAAGCCACAAGCAGCCTGAACACCTCGAACTCGGGCGCAGGGGCAGGCAGGAAAAATGAGATGGCTNNTGGCTGCGATGGCAGTGCCTGCGGCTGCAAATCCTGGGGAAGCCTTTCCGGGTACAATTGTTTTCCGCTTTGCTGCAAGGAACAGCAGGCATAGCAAAAGCACAGCCCAGGGATACGCGCCGTTGCGGGTGATGTATCCCGGCGAGAGACCGAGAAGAGAGGGAAAGGGATTGAGCAGGAAAGCCGCGCCAGCTGCGAGGATGAGAAAAGATACGGTTTTCTGCCCATTTGTTAAGTAATTCATCAGGCTCACCGGTCTGTATCAGGCTTCAAGAAAGCTGAAGGTATATACGCGTTCATCGATCATTGTCCCCTCTTCATAGACCCTTATGCGCGCCCTGGTTTTCTCCTGCTCATGCTGCCCCACGAAAAACGATGCCACATGGACAAGACTTCCGCCCGAGCCTACCCCGGCACCGGAAGAAGTCTCGGAGGTATTGTCGCCATTAAAAAGCGTTATTTCCCATGTGAACCCTGTATCCGCACCATGATGGTTTTTTATTGAGAGTATGACATCAACGTAATCGCCCCTGTGCTGCACAGCTTCGTCCACCTCGGTAGGCTGCCCGGATGTCTGCGCCCGGTCAGACATAGTCAGGACGATATAAAACACCAGCAGGACTGAAAGGATGATCAGGACCGAGCATACCGCCTTCAGGCTTTTTTCCGCCATATTAACACATCTTTTTCCTCATCAGGATGAAGGCGATAGCACTGGCAATTATCGGAAGGGCTGCGCCTGCAGGGAATTCCGGCACCGGTAATTGCACAGCCATGGTCAATGGCGTGCTGCTGATGACGTAGCCTGTCCCCCCGCCGTACCTCGCCTGCGCCCTGATGTAATACGTGCCCGGGGTCGAGGGTGCGGTAATATTCCATGAGAATGTCTGGTTCAAAGTTGTAACTGCCCTCTCATTATAGCTGTACGGAGAGGGATTGCCATTGGCATCCCCTGTAATCTGCCAGCCGTCGTGCTTTATATTTCCATTATACGGCAACGTATTGTTCAGTAGCATGATGCCAAGGATATCGTTCGGGTCAGTGATATCTGATGTGGTCACATTTATTGTTATATCTGTCTTATGTTTTGCAGGATGGGGTCCCGCAGAGCTGGCTGAAATCGATATCCCGGAGCCTGCAAGTGTTTCAATATGGCAGTTGCTTGAACCGCACCGCGGGGGGTTCTGACCTGTTTGATTGAGGTCAAAGTCCCCATCACTGACGCCGTTGTTCTTCGCATCAACGAGCGCGGCAAGCATGAGCGAAAGCAGTACTGCAGATATCTTGATAACGAGGTTATTGTGCATCATCCTATTATCATCGCCACCTTTGTGAACACCATTCCCGTGAATATGATGAACAGTACCGCAGACAGCCGGCTGAACCGTATATTCAATCCGAAAAGCGTGGCATTGAGCTTCTCATCCAGGGCTCCCGTTAGCTCAAGATATATCAGCAAAAGTATCAGGACAATGCTGAATATCAGACCTGCGTTCAGCGCGTTATCTGCGCCAAGACTCTCCTCATAGTATGTCCTTGAAGTCACCTTTGTCATGGACGAGGAGAAGGACGCGAACGAGACAAAGCTGCTCCAGACCTGCGGGGGATAGGCCGGCATGCTCAGCGATTTTTCATACGAGCCCTGCCCCGAGCCTGTCTTTACAAGGAAGTTAATCCTCTCACCCTGCGCCGGGGCTTCAGGATACATGTACGTGTATCGCTTTGAGGATTCGGGTGCCAGCAGCGCCTGTCCCTGCATCAGNNGTGATAAGTGTGCAGGCTTGCGGCAAAGCTTCCCAGTATCAGGAGAACAAACCATATTACCAGTGTTTTGTAGAACATGCCGTTCTGGCGTTTTTCTGGCATAATCAAACGGAAATGATATTTATGATTCATCTATATATAAGGCTTGCGCCTGAAAAAAGATACTGTGTAGTCCTGAATGTTTTGACTTTATATAGCTCATCACACTTTTTGAAATCAGTCATACTATTTCAGCCTCCATGCGATTAAGGAACACATTTAACTTGCATCCTGTTGGGAGTCTCGACCAGAACGCGTCTTCAGGAGTCTGAAGATAGTGCCTGGCGTCAAGACTCTCATGGAACCGTATGGTATTGTACCATTTCACAAAATCGGTAAATGAGTCGAATCTTGATCTCTGCTTTTCGTACAGGTCATACCATTTTTCCACTTTTCCATTAGTCTGTGGATGCTTTATCCGAGCTTTGATATGCCTGATTTCATGCTCGTAAAGAAAAGACTCGAAACTGCTCTCACCTACATCATTCTTATCTTTCTTGTTTGCGTAAAACTGGCTTCCTCTATCGGTTATCACCTGCTCTATCTTTCGAATCCAGCTATAGTTATCAAGGACCTCCTGCACCAGATTGATGCTATTTTCCGCAGTGGCAGCATCGAACTCTCCGCCTGCCAGGATGTACCTTGAGCTATCATCCAGAACTACGCATACATCTTTTTTGACGACTTTGCCTGGATGCCAATCCAGATGAACCGCAGTTAAGCTATGCTTCCGCTCATATCGAATCCAGGCTTTTCTGCGTTTCTTTTTATTCTCATTCTCTTTAGCGAGTCCATGTTTTAAAAGAATCTGGTGTATCTTATTGTGAGAAAGTTGCATGCCGCTCTTGAATTTTATTACTTTTTCAAGCCTTCTTGCACCAAGCTGCTGTTCCTTGTGGATCTCCAGGATCAGGAGCTCTGATTTCTCATCTATCTCTTTCTTCTTCCTGCCAAACTCCTTAATCAGTATCGGCTCATGATGTTTTGACCAGTACATCCAGACCCTCTTCACCGTGGATTCGCTAAGTTTCATATCAAGGGCTATGTTTTTGGTGCTATCGTTTCTGGTTTTAGCCCGAATTATGTATTTCACCTTCTTATCAGTTAATTTCACAACCTTATTTCGTTTTCCCATGCCGACATGATGGGTATATAAAGTCAAAGATTTCGGGACTACACAACAGAACCTTAACTCCGCAAAGCATTTATAATGGGAATGACTCTATCAATATGGGGAGTGATATTGATGAACCATTACAGAGTTGTTGGTATAGTAGCGGTCATATTACTATTGATAGCGGCAGTGCTTGTCTTAGCAGGTGTGAAAAACATAGCTGGGCTACCCATATTAAGCGCAGGTGACTTTGCCAGCGGATACCTATCTTCGGGTCAATTCTCTATAGGAGTATTTTCAGTTGGCACTTTTGCAGCAGGCATATTTGCTGCAGGCATATTCTCCATCGGTATCTTTTCGATAGGAATATTTTCCATTGGTATATTCTCTTTCGGCATCTATGCACTGGGAATATATGTTGCTAGCAAGTACATCATGCCATCAGAAAAAAAAGAAGAGAACGAATGAAAGCCCAAGAAATCAACTTATCGATTTCAGTAGCAGGATAAGAATATGCGTTTATAATTTCCCGTCAGGAAATCAGGAACGGCACGCGCATTTGGGTTTGGGGGTTTGCCCCGGGGATATCGCCTTATGAGAGCATGAGGGTTCTATCGTCTTCAGTCACGGACTCCGCACTGGAAGGTGCG
>DUGO01000140.1 GCA_013331375.1 Candidatus Methanoperedentaceae archaeon
TAGCAGCCGTGCCCGCCGTCTGAGAAGACCTCATCAAGGGTCAGTGTGCCTTCGCACAGTCTCCGTATGTATGCCTCGATTTTCTGCCGGTCCATCATCTGAGTGTGATGCTCGAATATACCGGATATCCCGTTCTCGCCGACAGCAGCGCACATCGTGTGCCCGTTGCCGACGTTAAGCACCGCCGCTGGCAGGCGTGCTGCCCCGTCAAGGAGCGCTCCCCTGATTGCTGCCGGTCCGGTATCCATGAGCAGCACATTGCCGAGTGTGCGTTCAACTGCTTTCATCCGCGTCAGGTATTCCGGGACGCTGCCTCCCTGTACATCGCCCGTATATGCGAAAAGGTCAAGCCCTCCGCCCCGCTCAAGCACGCGCCTCATGTGCTCGAACCTGAAGAGCCGGTTGCTCGCATGAGGGGAAAAGCCATGGTCCTGGACAGCGACAGCGAAATGCAAGGGTAATTCTACGTCGAAGCTGCCAAGGGCAACTGATATCGAATCCATGTCCAGGTCAGACATTCGTATCTTTACGGCATCAATGCTGTCCGCCTCGCCACTTCCGATTATCTCAACGCCCATTTCTTTCACGCGCCCGATGTCATCGTGCAGCGTCAGTGCAGCATCGGGTGTGGAGTACGTCCGCAGACCCGCAGCTATGTGCTTTTTGACGGCAGACGTGCACGGACCCCCGCCCATCACGTCGCCGTACAGGAGTATGTCTTTTCCTTCGCGCGTCGTCTTCGAAATCCGTCCTGCGACTATGACGGTCTGCGCAGGCATGACCATCTTGACGCAGTTCTCCATGTTGGTCCCGCTGTCATAGACGAGTATGTCCTGCGTCCCCATCCCGATGTCTATCGCCAGGATTCGCATATCGCTTGATTCATATCATGCCAGCATAATAAAGCTTGATGTGACTCATGCAAGAGCAGGTACATACGGCTGCGCGGTGATTACCGTAAGCACATCAAGGTACGGCAAAACCAGGAACGTAAAACAGCCAGAAGACGCGGGCGATATCTCTGGCGGTCTCATCATCCGGCTGCTTGAAGCTGCAGGGCACCGCATATGCGGCTACGAGCTTGTGAGCGACGATGCCGGGATGATACGCGACGCAGTGGCGGCGCTGTCGATGGATGCGGATGCCATCATGATAACCGGCGGCACCGGCATCTCCCCGCGGGATGTCACGATAGAGGCGGTGGCTCCGCTTTTTGAAAAGGAGATCCCGGGTTTCGGTGAGCTGTTCCGGCAGAAGAGCCTCGCAAGCATAGGCACTGCAGCCATGCTTTCAAGGGCGACCGCAGGGGTCGCGGGCGGAAAAGTGATATTCTGCCTGCCCGGCTCGCCTGCTGGCGTGGAGCTGGCGCTAACCGAACTTATAATTCCCGAACTCGGGCACCTGATGAATCATATCAGGGAAACGAAGTAACCACACGCTTTCGGCTACTTCCCGCCCGAGACCTCAAGAGCTGTGGGCGCATGAGGCGCAGTCGCCGGTTCTTCGTGCACTTTTCCCTCTGCCACAACCCTCTCGTACCACAGCGGGAATTCTTCCTTTGCCTTCACTGCCGATATCTCCCCGGTGAACATAGTCCAGTTCGCGGGGAAGAACTCAGGGTTCAGGTGGACGTTATACAGATGCAGCATGATTGCCATTCCTGCAAGTATGGCATCCAGTGAATGGACTACCCTGATCGCGGGAAGAAAATCCGGCAAGAGCCCCTGAGCCACGAAGAACGTGGGATGCCACATCACAAGACCGGTGGCAATCAGTATAGGGAAGAAAATGAACGCGCCCCAGTAGTCCAGCTTCTCCCTGTACCCGTACTTGCCGTACGTCCCCTTTTCACGTGATAATCCCAGGGCGAACTTCGTGTCCTTGATGATATTCGTTAGGTCAAGCCATGCCGGGAGTATGTCCTTTGTCCTCCACCACTCCCTGTCAACAAGATTGTACAGGAGATGGAATATGGCAAGCACGACAATCGCACCGCCCGCAAACCTGTGCATTGTGGTCGTGACCGTGTATCCGCCGATGAAGGATGCCATGTATCCGAGAGAGTCCGGATACTTGATGGGCAGCCCTGTGGCAAAGAGTATCAAACATGCGACTGCGTTGACTGCGTGCTGCAGCCTCTGGTTCAGGTTGAACCGCTCGATGTATCCCTTATTATCAGCCATGGTGTCCCTCCATTTTTATTTTCCTGTAGCTCATAAGCAGGTGGTGCCCTATGAGTATCGCGAACACGGGAATCCCGAAGTCAAGGAGCTCCATGAACAGGTGCGAGTAATATTCTGCAAGCCTTCCCGCCTCACTCAAAGGCGCTTCTCCGACGCTGCGCCCGGGGAAAACTTTTTCATGATAGGGGCAAGCCTTCCCGTCTGTTCCATACAGGAAATACATCAATATCAATACAGCTGCAATAGATACGATCCATAGTAAAGCCGCTGCTATGTCTTTTTGGCGTGCGTTCATTGCATACCCACCCAATAGATAGTCGATATATTCAGGAGGTTGAGTGATATATATAGATTTCGAGATTGTGCGGTTTTACTGCCACTACGCAGAATGGCAAGATTTTATAAGGCTTGAGTAACAGATGTTACCCGGATGACTAACGAAATCTTCCGCGCACTCGGCAGCAGGACGCGCCTTTCCATGCTGAAATCACTTGCAGCCAATGAGATGCACATCACAGGGCTGGCAAAAAAGCACGGGATTTCGGTTCCCGTCGCAGCGCGCCATGCCTCGATACTTGAAAAGGCAGGTCTCATAGAGAGGAGGAAGTTCGGGAAGACGCATGTGCTGCGCTGCAGGCTCGCAAAGGTCTATGACATGCTGGATGAGCTTGCAGGCTCCCACGACATCTCGCTGCAAAGGGGCTCAAATATCCTCGACGCACTTCGGGCGGTATCCGGAATCGAGCTTGCGAAGGTGGGAAGCCGTGAATTCGTCATGGCAATAGACGGCGACGAGGGGTTCTACATCTATGAGGTCAACGGGAAGTCCCCGGGCACAACCGCAGAGAAGTTCAGCATCGAGCGCGACTGCACGATAGAATGGAAGAAGCTGGTGCCGGTATCAAGGAAAAAGATTCACGTCAGCGTGACGCCGGATAGCTGACGAAACGCTTTTAATCCCTGCACCCAAAACCCCGGATGATGTTCGAGCTTTTATCCAGTGACGGCAGCGCGCGGCGGGGACGCCTGCATACAGACCACGGCACTGTCGAGACCCCCGCGTTCATGCCTGTAGCCACGAAGGCGACAGTAAAGACGCTCGTGCCTGAGGAGATATCAGCCACGGGCGCGGGAGCCATAATCAGCAATGCATTCCACCTGTACCTTTCGCCCGGCGTAGACACGATACGCGGGGCGGGAGGTCTGCATCGGTTCATGGGCTGGGATGGCGTTATATTCACTGACAGCGGCGGCTTCCAGATGATTCGCAAGGATTTCAAGTTCAAGGTCACTGATGAAGGAATCATGTACAGGAACCCGCGCGACGGTAAAAAGCATCTCTACACGCCGCAGGTGTGCATGCGCGTGCAGGATGCGCTTGGCTCGGATGTGGCGATGGTGCTGGATGAGTGCCCTCCCTACGGGTGCAGCTACCAGGAGGCTGCGGCATCCCTGCGCCGCACTCTTGCATGGGCGGAACGCAGCGGACAGCGGGAGAGCGGGCTCCGGTTCGCCATCGTACAGGGAGGAATGTTCATCGACCTGCGGAGATACAGCGTGGAGGCGCTGGACGCCATGGGTTTTGATGGGTTCGGCATTGGCGGGCTATCCATCGGCGAACCGAAGGAGCTGACGCGCACCGTGCTACGACTGACCTTGCCCTTGCTGCCGAAGGATAAGCCCCGCTACCTCATGGGCGTGGGCTCTCCGCGGGAGCTGGTCGAGGCAATATCGCTCGGGGTGGACATATTCGACAGCGCCTTCCCCACAAGGAACGCAAGGCACCAGACGCTCATGACGCGGGACGGGAACATGGACATAGGCAGGAGCAGGTTTTCAGGGGACTTTTCGCCCGTTGATGTGTCCTGCGAATGCTACACATGCCGGAAATATACTCGTGCATACCTGCATCACCTGTTCAGGGAAAAGGAAATGCTTGCATTCAGGCTTGCCTCGATACATAATCTGCACTTCATACAGTCGCTTGTGGCAGAAGGGAGAAAAGCCATTGAGGAGGGCACCTTTGAGCAGGTCTTGAACCGCATTAAACTATATGACAAGAAGTGAGCGGGTTGGGGAGTGGGGGTTAGTGGATTAAAATTGGTCACCCGCTCACAGCGCATAATACCACTACTAACAAATAAATCTTTTCTTTCTAAAAAAATTAGAATATGATGGTATATCCAAATTGTTATTCATTTAAATTTCAACAGATTTACGGCTCGCGGTCGCTACCGCAGTAAATACTTTATATATTACGAGTCCAATGATACATTGGAAAAACATGCAATACAGTCCAAGCGGAATAACCGGTCTTGATGAGATACTTGGTAATGGGCTACCTGCCCCGTCCACAATCTTTGTCGCCGGTACCGCAGGGACTGGAAAGACTGCGTTTGTGCTCCAGGCGCTGTCTTATGCAGCGAAAAAAGGGGAGGCGGTAGCATACATCCCGATTACATCACAATCCGAGGAGCGCCTGCGGCTTTTCCTTTCCACATACCCTGTGTTTGACGAGAAAATCCACATCCACACGGTTGACAGGTCATCCGCAGAGAAAGACCCGCTTACAGCCCTGCTCGACATAGGTAATTCGCTTGCCCAGATAAACCCCACACGCATTGCGATTGACCCGATTACGCCATTAGGCTTCGGGTTCCCTGAGCTCGAGAAGCGGCGGTTCATGTACTCAGTGGATTCGATGCTGCACGAGTGGAAAGCCATCACCTTTGTGGTGGGTGAGCTTGTGAGGGATGAGGTACACGGCTCTGTCATCAGCCATATCGCTGACGGGATACTGTACCTCTCTCGTGAGGTGGCTGGTCTGCGCACCGTGCGGCGCATGGAGATACTCAAGATGAGAGGCGTTCCGAGAGCCGAGAACACCGGGGTCTTTCAGTTCAAGCTCGGAAGCGGCGGCATGACCGTGTTCCAGGAGCTTAAAGTGGCAGGCGTGCCTGCGCCCATGCTTGATACCCGGATGTCAACTGGCATTGAAGGACTGGACAGGATGACCGGCGGGGGCATCCCGCAGGGAACCACCATGCTTGTCTGCGGTTCGACAGGGACCGGCAAGACCGTGCTCGGCATGCAGTTCATCTACACAGGGCTCAGGAAGGGTGAGAACTGCCTGGTGGTCTCGTTCGAAGAGCGACCCGACCAGCTCATCGCAGAGGCAAAAGCATTCGGGTGGGACCTGGATACGTACCTGAAGGGCGGGCAGCTTCAATTCATATATACCAAGCCTGAAACACTCGATACAGATGATCATGCATCTGCCATTGCCAGCATCATTGAGGGAAAACAGATAAAACGTGTCATGTTCGACAGCATCACTGACCTCGAGGCAGGGCTCTCTGACGCCATTGCTGCGCGCGGGTATGTGCAGAAGCTCGGCGAGTATTTCAAGTCGCGGGGCGCCACGTGCCTGTTCACAGCAGATTCTGCCGCAGGTGACTCTGCACGTCCCTCATGCAGGGTATCTTTCATAGCCGATGCCGTAATCAATCTCGGGTACAGGGACATTGACATGGAATTGCGCAGGACGATCTCGATAGTCAAGCTGCGCGGATGCGATTTTGACAGGAAGACGCGGGAGTTCGCAATAACAGCCCGCGGCATTGAGATTGCAGCCAGGGAAAAGAGGTTCGGAATTCAAAAATTCCTGATGTAACTCAGGCTTTCAACTCCCTCTGCCACTGTCCTGGCTTCAGTGACGACACGCCCCCTGAAATTGCGGAGCTTTTCCATCACAGGCTTCCAGTCAACAGTGCCCCTGCCGATGGGCAGGTGCTCGTCTTTGCTCCCGTCGTTGTCGTGTGCATGCACATGCACGACCTTATCGATGATATCCAGGAACTCCCCTGTGGCATGGTTGGTGTGCGCATGCCCGATATCGAGCACCATGCCGATATTATCCCTGTCGACCGCGCTTACGATGCGCGAAAGCTCATGGGCATGCTTCCCGAAGATGTGCGGCATGTTCACCATATTCTCAAGACCGATAGTGATTCCGTAGTCCCCCGCAAAATCGGCGAGGCGGCGCAGCCCGAGTACCTGCTGGTCAAATGCGAGGTCAGGGAGCTGCATCCCGACTGGCGAAAGGTGTCCGGGGTGGACCACGGCAAGCCTCACGAAGTCCCCCGCGCTCCAGATGCACTGCTCCATCTGCCGTATGCTCTCCTCCCATATTCTGTGGTTGAGGCTGGCAAGGTTCAGGTCTGAGAAGGGTAAATGCACGGTCAGCGTAAGATGCGTGGTCTCAAGGATGTTCCTGATTGCCGGCAGGGTGCTTTCGTCTATCGTCTGCCTGCCCTCTCCCACGATTTCCCATCCCGAAAAGCCTCGATCTTCGAGTTCATAAGCCCACTCGAAAGGGTCGTTCACCACAACCAGCGAGGAGAAACTGACGTGCATGGTGCTACATTCCATCAGGATACGATGAAGATTTGCATCCCACAGGCTAACGGAAGCACTTCACGCACGAAAGAACGATGTCACCGCGGCTCGCGAGCCTCGCTGCCTGCCCCCTNNTTGATGGATGCTGCTGCCCTGAATATTGCTCATCCTGTCCCCGACAAGCACAAGATGTTTCAGTCTGCTGATATTTTTAGATATGAAACTTTCGACATCCGAAGGGTCGAGCCCTTCACACACTTCCTTTGCCTCTTCGCCGAGCACCATTACTATGCTTCCGCCCTGCGCCTGCGCATAATCAAGCGCCCTCTCCGCGCTCCGGATATCCATGCCAGAGCTTGAGTTGTCTATCATCACATTCACGCCCAGCATTGTCTTTTTCATGCGCCCGCCCACGCCGCTGAATCCACTAAGAGTGGCTTCTATCGCTTCCGGCGGTGCGCCCATCGCAAGCGCGGCTGCTGATGAGCATGCTATGGCGGTCTTATAAGAATCAAGGTCGTATCCTGACGGGGCGAACCGTATCCTTCCGCTGCCTGAAAAGACCGTGGCGTAACTTTCCGATTTTTCCGGTTTTCCCATTACCTCAAGGAATGTGCCACAGGATGCATCCGCAGTCTCGCAAAATGATATGCATCGAACGTCCCTCCTGCACGCGCCCGCGAACCGCAGGTAATCCCGGTTAAGGAGTAGTGTGCTTCCCGGCTTTGCGTTCGTCACCATCCGGCGCTTGGCTTCGCTGGCTTTTGACGTGTTGTTTGCGATGCCGTAGTCGCCTGCTATGGTTGTTATCACGCCAACATCTGCCTCACCTGTACCGCCGAGAGAGACCTCGAAAATAAAGACACCCGGCTCGACTCCAGCATCAATGCAGGCATCCAGAGCAGAGAGTATGCTTGCAGGGGTGATGCTCAGCCCTCGCATGAGCGCACGTCCCTCAGGCCATATCTCAACTCCCCTGCTCGTGTGGGACACGACCTTTTTTCCCGAGCCTGCGAGCATGCGTGAAAGCAGAATGCAGGTACTGGTCTTGGCTTTTGTGCCTGTGACCTCGACAATGGTCTTGCCACTGAGGTCGTACATGCCGAGTAGCTCGCCCACTGCTTCGTGATGCGTCAGGACCGGCGTGCCCCGGACGCGCGCACGCGCCAGCATCTCGTAGCCAGGGTCAAGGTGCACTGGGGCGACAATCACATCAAAATCATCGCTTAAAGTAATATTTGAGTACCTGACACCAGCTCTTTCAAGCTCGGCTATCCTTGCTTCCGGAAGAGTATGATAGACATCAACTCCGGTCACATGTGCGCGCCCTGCAAGTTTTTGTGCTATGACTGCGCCGCCGTGCGTGAGGTCGAGAACTGCAACTTCGCCCTCAAGCCTCGTGGTCAAGTGCCTCCAGGGCTCTCTTGTAGGCTAATTGCGCAATCAGCGGGTCGCTTCCGAGCGGCTCTGAGTACACAAGCGTCACGTCCCTGCCGTCCAGCTTCACAGTGGTCTTTCGCCTGTCCCTGCTGATGCCCAGCGTCTGCGGGATGTCCTCCATGGTATGAACGCCGTGCGCGAGAAATACGGGTACTGCGATTATGGTCGTGACGCCCGTGCCGGCAAACGAGTCAAGCCCCTCCTGTATTGTAGGCTTGTTCATGTTCATGAACCCGATCCTTACCACGACAGACGAATACTTACTGGCAATCATGTCAGCGACTTCTCTCACAACATCCATATTGTGCGGGTGCCGGCTCCCGTGCCCAAGCGCGAGTATCCCGAGTTTTCCTGCCATAGGTCGTGGTTATGTAACGAGCATGTCATATAAACCTATTGTGTGGCATGGATGTGGGACAGAATTAGGAGGGATATAAGTTAAGCAAATTATGCCAGATACCCGAACAAGATAAAGCGGTTTCAATCCTATCATTCCTTCTTTGTTCCACAGTCCATCCAAACCATCTTTTATCTGCAGAGAAACCAGCCTCGGAATTATTCCTCAAATAATATTGCTCAATGTAGGATGGTGTGTCATGTACAAATTCTTCCATTGTGTCTTTCCATTTCCATGAGCCTCGCAATGTGGCGTTCTTCCTTGGGATGATGTAAACCTTAGCTTCTCCAAACCTATCGACATACGATGGCAAACTGTAATATTTGTCAAGCCTCACGCTTTCGATTTCTATATCGACCTTATTCAGCATTTCCATCGCTCTGTCAAATGCTTTCTTTTCACTTTTTAAGCTCATTCCATAAGCTACATACATTTTTGAATCGAGGTCGAGCATCTTGAAAGAATAAACAAACGCCTTCTCTCCTTTTGTATTCGATTCTTTTGCCTTTTCCCTTCTTTTCCTGGTTTCAGAGGCGTAATGTTTTCTTATTGTCAAAGAATAGCCCGTGCCATCTCCACAAGCATCTATGCTCCTAACACCTTTCTTCTTTAAAATCAGTTTGTGCAGGTTATAAATTGCCATTTCAACTTCCGGATCAGAGTATAGGCGTTCAACGGTTTTGTAGCTGACATCAATCCCCGAGAGCAGAGAAAATATTGCAAGCATGGATGCCATCATGGCTTCCGTAGAGCCGCATGTTACGGTGACCTCGCTCTCAGGGTCGGCTTCGATGCGATTGTACTCCCTTGCTTTCCTTGATATCTCCTCGCGAAGGTCCTTTGCGCCCCATGTAATGGAGTACTGGTTGTAATCCTC
>DUGO01000021.1 GCA_013331375.1 Candidatus Methanoperedentaceae archaeon
ACGTGGGGCGAGAGCCACGGCGCGGCAGTTGGCGTCGTCATTGATGGCTGCCCTGCTGGGCTTGCGCTATCAGCCGGCGATGTCCAGGCAGAGCTTGACAGGCGCCGCCCGGGTCAGAGCGAGGTCACGACAAGGAGAAAAGAGGAAGATAAGGTGGAGATACTGTCAGGCATCTTCGAGGGAAAGACAACGGGTACGCCGATATCCATGCTTGTCAGGAATACTGACGTTGATTCAAGCAAGTACGAACCCATCAGGGATACTCCGCGACCCGGGCAGGCAGATTTCACCTACGAGAAAAAATACGGCTTCCGGGACTGGCGTGGCGGCGGTAGGGCATCTGCCAGGGAAACTGTCGGCAGGGTGGCGGCTGGGGGAGTCGCCAAAAAACTCCTTGCATTATCCGGCATTGACATTTTTGCGCACGTGACCGAGCTTGGAGGCATAGCCGCGGGTAAAGTGCCGGTATCTGACATAAAGGACAATTCCGGGAAAAACCCGGTCAGGTGCGCCGACCCTGTTGCCGCCGGGAAAATGCAGCAGCGTGTGCTTGAAATCCGTAGCGAGGGGGACAGCCTTGGAGGCGTAGTCGAGATAATAGCGACAGGCGTGCCTGCTGGCATAGGCGAGCCGGTCTTCGATAAGCTCAGCGCTGACCTTGCAAAGGCGCTCTTCAGCATAGGTGCGGTCAAGGGCATGGAAATCGGGGCAGGCTTTGCATCCGCGCGTATGAAAGGCAGCGAGATGAACGACCCGTTCGTCCTGCGGAACGATGTTCGTACAGAGACGAACAATGCGGGGGGCATACTCGGCGGCATCTCGGATGGCGAGCCCATCGTATGCAGGATTGCGGTGAAGCCAACGCCCTCCATTTCAAAGCCGCAGCGGACCGTAAATCTCAAGACAATGGAGGAAACTTCGATACGCATAGAGGGCAGGCATGACCCTGTGATTGTGCCGCGCATAGTGCCTGTTGCCGAAGCCATGGTTACGCTTGTGCTCGCAGACCACATGCTGCGCAGCGGATTGCTGTGCCCATCACGATTGACCATGTAAAACAGTTTATGTGCAATCGCCAGAGTAATATAATGATCACGCGCAAATAACTTTGGTGATGCATCTGGAGCGCGACACGCTGCTTGCCATCAGCATAGCCGGGGTGATTCCAGCATCCATCATATCCTTTGCGCTGGACATCGAGGCGCTTGCGTGGGCTCTTTTGGTTTCAGCTATCGTATTCGCCATGCTGGTGGATGGGAAGAGGTACTGCGAACCTTGATTTGGGCTGTGAGCGGGAGTGTGGGAGGATGATTAGGGTACAGTGTACCTGCACCCTCGCAAATTATAAGTTGTAACGGACTGATTTGGAAAGGCATGAAGTACATCGTGGTCACAGGCGGTGTGATGAGCGGTCTGGGAAAGGGCATCACTTCGGCATCAATCGGACGGATTTTGAAAAACCGGGGATATGCGGTAACAGCAATAAAAATAGACCCCTACATTAACATCGATGCTGGCACCATGAGCCCGTTCCAGCACGGTGAGGTGTTCGTGCTCAAGGACGGCGGCGAAGTGGACCTCGACCTCGGCAACTATGAACGTTTCCTGGACACCGAACTCACACGAGACCACAATATTACGACAGGAAAGGTCTACCAGGCGGTCATCGAGAAGGAGCGGCGCGGCGATTATCTCGGCAAGACCGTGCAGATAATCCCGCACATAACAAACGAGATAAAGGAGCGTGTGCGAAGCGTATCCAGGAAAAGCGGAGCTGACATCTGCCTGATAGAGGTTGGGGGCACGGTCGGCGACATCGAGAGCATGCCCTTCCTTGAAGCTGTGAGGCAGATGCACGCAGAGGAGGCGCCTGAGAACATGCTGCTCGTACACGTAACCCTGGTGCCTCTCGACACGCAGGGAGAGCAGAAGACAAAGCCCACGCAACATTCTGTCAAGGAGCTGCGCCAGCTGGGTCTCCAACCGGACGTCATCGTGGCACGGTGCCGCGAGCCTGTGCTGCCAGATACGAAGGCGAAAATCGCCCTTTTCTGCGACGTGCCAGCGAATGCTGTGGTGAGCGCGCATGATGCGCCCGACATATACCTCGTCCCTTCTCTCATGGAAAGTGAGGGGCTTGCTGATTACATGATGAAGATGCTCGGGCTTGAGACACGCGGCAACGGCACGGAATGGAACAGGATGATAGAGAAGATGGGCTTGATAAAGAAAACCGTGCGGGTAGCAGCAGTGGGTAAGTATACCCACCTCAGCGATTCGTACATAAGCATAAGCGAGTCGCTGAAGCATGCTGGGATTGAGCGCGGGTGCAGGGTCGAGGTCTCATGGCTTGACTCTGAGGAATTCGAGAAGAAGCCGTCTTCCATAAGCAGGCTGTCTGAATTCAACGGGGTGCTCGTGCCCGGCGGCTTCGGTGCGCGCGGAACCGAAGGCAAGATTCTTGCCATCCGGTATGCAAGGGAGCACAACATCCCGTATCTCGGGCTGTGCCTCGGCATGCAGCTTGCAGTCATCGAGTTCGCACGGAATGTTCTTCATCTTGCGGATGCGAACAGCTCAGAGCTCGCACGGACGTCCCATCCCGTTATTGACATCCTGCCAGAGCAGAAAAGCGTGACAAACCTTGGAGGTACGATGCGGCTCGGGGACTACGAGGCTGTGCTCAGGGAGAACTCACTCGCGCACAGGATTTACGGGACTACAAAAATCGTCGAGCGCCACCGCCACAGGTATGAGGTCAATCCGGACTATATCGAAAGGATAGAGGCTGCGGGCATGAAGTTCACAGCCAGCAACGGCAACAGGATGGAGATAGCTGAAATCCCGTCCCACAGGTTCTTTTTCGGCTCCCAGTTCCACCCCGAGTTCAGGTCGCGCCCGGGAAAGCCCTCCCCCCCGTTCCTCGCATTCGTCAGGTCTATGCTCGGCCAGTAAGTATGGGATGATATCGCATCTCATTCCCGCATCTGGGGCATGGCACGTGACCTTCATGCGGGGTCACTTTGACCGCTGTTTCGCATTCCGGGCAGACCACTGTATCCTTTATGCCGAGTATCTTCTCAACCCGGACCGCTATCCTGTGCAGTATGCCGAGGAAGAGCCTGTCGTATCGCGTCACCAGCCAGAAAGCCATGACCGCGAGCAGTATGCCTCCTAGCATGTCGGTCAGCCAGTGAATGCCCAGGTAAAATATCGAGAATATGACCAGCACTGTAGAGACCATCGTGAATACCTTATATTTCTTCATGTCCGTATAATAGACAGCCGCAAGTAAAGCCGATAACGAGAGGCTGGTGTGCAGGCTCGGGAAATTGTTGGTGAGGTACGGGTCTATGGAGCGTACCCCGTCATAGATTACAGGGTGAAGATTGTACAGCAGAGGTTCCATGCCCTGCAAATAGAAGCCTGTGACCTTGAGCGGGAAGAAGATGTAGAAGGGGAGCGCAACCGTATAATTCATCATAAAGATAATCGTGTAGCGCTCAAGCCCTTTTATATTATCTGTATATATGAACAGCACGAACGTGAAAATGATGATGAAGCTGAACAGTATCAGGTAGATGAAGCTCATCGCATAGGTGAGATATGGTGAGACAAAGCTCTGGAAGACCGCAACCCTGCTCCCCTCAATTGAATAGGTTAGCGCGGTATATTCCTGCTGACCAGTCAGGTTGAGATAACCCCTGATTTCGTACTGGAGTTGCACGAGACCGAAAGATATGCCGGCAGCAACCATGTAGGGCCAGTAACCGTTTATCACCCTGCGTAGCGATCTTTTCTGCTTTCGCACCCTGTATTCCTTGGGCACGAACAGGCGCACTCCGAGCATGGTCATCGCTGCGAGAAATGGTATCATCAACAACGCAAGTATTGGAATGCTCTCACCCGACGTTCTCGCAGATACTCGTTCAGAATCCTAAATAAATTTTACTGTTCCTGCGGCGATTGTGTTAACTTAGGATTAATATATGCCAAGGTAATCAATTTTTATATTGAGGTAATAAAAATTGAATCCCGGACTGGAATTTTCAACGTGTCTGAAGAAAAAGGTATCATGATACGAGTCCTCTAAAATTTTTGGGAAATATACTGATCGTGCTGGGATGTCAATCAGGTCTCAAAATCTACCCAACATGAGAGTAAAGTTAAAATATTAAGACCGCACAATTCCGAGAAAAAAGTCATTTGGCGTGCCGCTGGTAGTGCGCTCATTTTGTCTTGTGTAAGGTGATTTAATGGCTTCGGGTAATACTGAGGAGGTCATAAGGCAATGCGTAGCAGTGCTTGAGCAGATCGTAGCCGATGACTCAGTGCCAAGGAACATACGCAGGTCTGCGGAGACGGTCAAGAACACGCTCAGCAAGAAAAGCGAGCCTGCCTCGATGAGGGCAGCCGCATGCATTTCTACCCTTGACGAGATGAGCAATGACCCGAACCTACCACTGCATACGCGCACACTGATATGGAACGTGGCAAGCCAGCTTGAGACCATACCCCTGGGCTGACAGATAGGATTAATATCTCACGTGCACATTGAATGATTGGAGAATACAATGGCGGTTGGATTCGTATTGATAAACGTGTCGCCCGGGACCGAACGCAACGTGTATGACAAACTCGTGAAATGCAGCGAGATACAGGAGCTGTACCCGCTCTTCGGGGAGTACGACCTCATAGCCAAGGTGGTTGTCAAGGACTACGATGAGCTGAGCGATATCGTGTTCCACAAGATAAGGACGTTGAAAGGGGTAACAGAGACAAAAACGCTCACGGGCGCCAAGTTCTGATAATAACGGAGCTGTCCTAAAAGAACTTTGATGCCAGGCTGCGCTTTGTCTCGCAAAGACCTGCATGACCGCAGTTCTGGCAGGGCGCATCCCCGGGCTTATCAGGCATGGTGCCATCGATTATCTTGTGTATTTTTTTCAGTACCTGCAGGACCACGCGCCTGTCATTCGACCGGATAGCTGCCTCACGGAATTCGCAGCTCTTCGCATACTCAACCAGTCCCAGCTCGACTTTGCCCCCGTTCATTTCCTCAAGCATGATGGCATGAGCAGCAAGCGCGAGCCTGTCGTTCTTCCAGATGCCGTTCTCGGGCGCTTTGCCCGTCCTTATGATAGAGGGCGCTGCAATATCGCCGCGCATGACGAGCTTTGCAGGACTGCCCGTGATGCCAAAACGCCTTGACACCAGCACAGGTTCGACCTGGAACGGCGTAATCATCCCGACGAGCGTTTCTTTCCCGATGCGCTGCGCAGCCGATGCCAGGCGCTCGCTTATGCCTGGCAGCAGTGCGCGCACATCCCCGACAGCACCGTCCGCGAGGGCGCTGTCAAGAGGGTGTATGGCAGGGAGCTCGGCAGATATGCGGTCAAGCTCGGCAGCGAGAAATCCAGCCGGATCATCGCGATTTATGGCAGCCGGGTACGATAATGCAAGCTCCTTCAGCACAAGATGCGAAGCGTATTCAGCCGTAGGTCCCTCCTCATGCCCCCTGAGCCGGAAATATAGCTTTCGGGGACAGCGCAGGTATGTGGCAATATCCGATACCCTGACAGTGTTCACGAAACTCACGACATCCCACATAACCTTCAAACCTAAAACTTTTATGCTTTAAGCAAGAATAAGCCCGCAATGAAACTCTTTGTACCCTCAACGGGACACCTTGAAGGGCTTACACATCTAATTGAAAATGCGGAAAAGGGCAGCATCTACTCGGTTTTCATGGCTGGCGCGCCCGACTACATAGGCACGGGCAGGAGCAACCTCGGCTCGCCGCAGCTTGAGGACATTGCTGCCCAGACCGAGTATGCGCACAGGCATGGCGTGAAGATGGAGATGGTGCTCAACAGCTCGTGCATGGGTGGGAGGCAGCTTACGCCAGAGGGCGCAAGGCTCAACCACTGGTACATCGAAAAGCTGTGCGACATTGGCGTTGACTCGATTGTGGTTGCAGACCCGTACCTTGTCGAAACAATAGCACGGGACTTTGATGTGAATGTGGTGGTCTCGGTGCTGGCTTTTGTGGACTCGCCCCAGAAGGCTGAGTTCTTTGTTGACCTTGGCGCAGACTCCATAGTTATAGATTCCAATGNNATAGGCGGCAGGACGCATTTTACGAACTGGATACAGAACTGTGTTACGGCATACTGGAACCGGAGCTATGACGGCAACCTGATGGATCTGCTTGACTGCCCGAAGGACTTACGGGACCTCTTTTATATCCCGAACAAGGCTCTCGACGGCGTCCTTGCCCAGTGGAAGAAGTGCGAGAAGGTTTGCCACAGGTGCGGTTTCTGCAGGAGGCTCGTTGATAAGACAGTGAACGTGTACACGAGCAGCGGCAGTGGGACCGAGCCNNGAGCCTGTATCGGCTCTCTGCAGGGTGGAATCATGACGCCTGAGAAGCTGCTTGCCAGCCGCGGCGAGCTTGAGGGAAAGCTGCGGTCGCTTGTGGGGAGACCCGTGATGGTGATTGAGCTTGACCTGTTCGCGCTCCCGTGCGGCTGCGCAGGCATCACTGCGAATACGCGCGGGCTTGAGTATGACGACCTGCAGGTGTTCGAGGCTCAGCTCCTGCCATACCTTAAGGATACGGGCAATAAGATGGGCGTAGCGCCTGAGTTCATATTCGCGCGGCTTGTGCCCGGAAGCTCGATTGTCGCCTCGTTGAACTGGAGGCTTCTCTGCAAGAGATGCAG
>DUGO01000240.1 GCA_013331375.1 Candidatus Methanoperedentaceae archaeon
TGATGCTGCCGAGGTCACGAAGCCCTTCGAGGGCGAGATAAAGCTTATAGACGTAAATCTCAAAGGATGCGACCCTGTGGGATGCCACGGCTGCTTCAACGTATGCCCTGCGCACGCATGGTACGTACCCGCGGATAAGAAAATTGATGTGGTAAAGGATTTCTGCATCTACTGCGGTGCATGCGAGAAGGCGTGCCACGTATTTGCGATTAAGACCTCACGAAACTCAGTACGCCACACGCCCCTCATAGAGGCGCCCTGGAAAAAGGACTGGGAAAGAGCAATCACGAGCCTTGTTGACGGGAACAGGGCTCTGCCTGACATATCGCGCGCCATCGAGGTGCCCCCCGCACCGGGGAAGCCTCTCCCCGAGGAGGCGCCTGTAAAGCTGAACCATGAGTTCATGGAAAAGGTGAGGAAACGGATAGATGCAATCAAGCCGGAGCTGCGGAATGTAGGTGTGCGGCGCGCGTGGGAGAGGAAAAACGGAGGGGAGGTGGTGAGGAGGATGCGGCGCGGGAAATCACTGAAAGAGTAACTCTAATAAATCGGTTACTTCTTCCTCTTTTGCACGATCTTGAAGGTAGTTCTTATCCAGTTTCTTCTTATAGGCTCTTGCCAGCATTTTAGCCTGTCCGCAATCATAGACCGAGTCCCAGAACTTGCAGGCACACAGGCGGTCTATGATCAAGTCCTCTACGCATATCACCCTGAGCCTTTTGTGTTTGTATTTGAAAATAACGCTTCTGCCGTGTAGGATTTCCGACGGGATTTCGATATATATCCGTTCTTAACTTTTCTTATGCAGAACTGTCCATTTATAATTTTTAGACGGGATGAACAGGATTAACTGGATAAACAACACCTGTCCTGTAGCTCCTGTTATCCTGTAGAATTGGTTGCCCATCCGCACAGATACACCCGCGCACTTCGCCCTTCCTCGTCGCAACCATTAAGTACCATGTCCCTGAAGTGCAGGTGCATGGCAGTAAGCGTGCTCAAAATGCCCGGGCTGGACGTGAGGCTGGCAGGAGACCTGCAGCTTGAGGCTTCGGGGAGCCTCGCACCCGTCTGCGCGCCATTCCTGAAAAAGATGAATGCGCGCCTGCGTGAGGAGAAGCCAGCAGCCGTCTATCCGGATAAAGTCATTGCCTCTACATGGCTCCCGCCCATACCCGGGAAGGTCTTCACAAGGCTGCTTCTGGCTGAGGTGAGCATAGCCCTCGGCAGGTACGTGCCCGAGACCGTGTCCTTTGAGATAACACGGAAATGCATGTGCAAATGCGAGCACTGCGTCGTGAGCGGGGGCGAGGATGAGCTATCGCTGGGCGAGATAAAGCGTGCCATCGACCAGGCGCTTGACATGGGGGCGGTCATCATCACTTTCACCGAGGGCGACCCGCTGCTGCGCGAGGACGTGTATGAGCTCGTGCAGTATGTGGACAAGGAAAAGGCGATAGTCAACGTGTTTACGCCGGGAACTGAACTGACCCCGCAGGCAGCGGATGAATTGCGGGATGCAGGGCTGCACAACCTGCTGGTGAGCATATACAGCGCAGACCCGGGGAAGCATGACGCGGTCAGGAGGCTTGAGGGCGCGCATGCAAAAGCCGTCAATGCGATACGCCTGGGGCTGGATGCAGGGCTGCTTGTGACCATGGCGACCCACATCTCGCCTGATCGGGTGGGCGAACTCCCGTTGCTGTATGAGCAGGCTTCAAGGCTTGGCGTCCATGAGTTCTCCATCTGGGAGAGCGTGCCAAAGAAGCCGGGTGACGGGATACTTGACGATAACGACAGGAAAGCCATCCTTGAGATGCAGCGGAAGGTCAACTCAACGCCCGGCGGTCCGAGGATTTTCTCGAATACCTATTTCGAGGGCGAGATGCTGGGATGCATGGCAGGGAGGCGCTGGATGCATGTGNNAGCCATGCCCGTATATGCCGTTTGGCTTCGGGAATATTAGGGAAATCCCGCTGAAGAAGATATGGCAGAAGATGCGGGGCAATAAGGTGCTCAGGGAGGAGCATTACGGGTGCATGATGCATTCCCCCGATTTCCTGAAGTATGTATCGATGATACCTCCGGGGGCGCGGCTGCCGTATGAGTTTGGGCTCGTAGATTGACCACATATAGCGCGTGGCTCGGCATGAAGTCTGGGTTTCTCTAAAATCATCCTGCGCACAAACACGCGAGCGCACCCTACCTCAAACAGCATCCGAGCCCCTTCAGCACCCGCTCTATCCCAGCCTGGACCGCGGATGCATCCCGGTCCCCTAAGATCGTAATGCGATATGTCACGCTCATCTTTCCCTGCCTCGCATAGGTATCTGAAATCCCGGCAGATACCACGCCATCCAGCAATGAGATGACCTCGCGGAAAGTCTCAGGCACTCCGCCATCCGGAATCAGAACGGAAATATCCCGCCGTGCATGCGTGAGATTCGCGAGCTTCCATTGCTGCAGCTCGGAATCGCCGAGCAGCCTGACATTCTCGACCAGCAGCTCCTTCGTACGCCCGTTCTTCTCGAGCACGACAGTCCGTGCAGTGACCTTCCTGACCAATCCCGTGTGTACCACACCAGAGTATATGTGCACAAGCGCTCGCTCCCTGCCTGTGGACCGTGTCAGCTCCTCGAACTCCGAGATCTTCGAGTTTATAAGCTTGTCCGAGCGGCGCAGAGCGGCTGCGGTATCCCCGAAATGCGCGGCAGCCTTTTTCATGTTCTGCACAAAACCCTCCACGTCCCTGTTCTTTACAAGCTCCGCCTCCCTGGCGCACTCCTGTATGAACGCCCTGTGCACCCGCTCGACCTCGGAGTTCATCTGGATATGCGCATACAGGTACGGGTTCTGCCCCAGTATCCTCCCAACGAAGTCTATCATTATCTCGTACACCGGGCTCATGAACCGCCTTGATTCCGCAACATTGAAGTCAAGCTCGTGAAGGGCTGCGCCTATCGAGATGTAGGCGAAGTGCGTGAGACCCTGCACCACAGCCATCATCCTGTCGTGCTCGACGGCGCCCATTATCTCGATATGCGCCCCGCTGTCCTCATAGAGCGACCTCACGACTGGCAGCCAGTGTGCGCACCTGCCCTCCACAGGCACAAGGATAACTGTCTGACCTCTGATGTCAGGTATGGTGGGTCCGAACATGGGATGAGTGCCCAGTATCTCGACATTGCGCGGGGCGGATCGCTTCATTGCCTCAACCGGCGCCAGCTTTACTGATGTGATGTCCATGAGCAGGCTGCCTGCACGCATGTGCGGGGCGACCCCCTGTATCATCTTTTCAGTATGCTCAATCGGCACTGAGACGAGGACGATATCAGCGGCAGACACCGCGCTATGCAGGTCACTGGCGAAGGGCACATCCAGCCTGGCTGCGATATCAGTGCGACTGTGCGCGCCCCACACAGTTACGTCAAATCCCCGCTTACCGAAGAACTTCACGAACCACTGCCCGGTCTCGCCCGTGCCGCCGATGATCAGTATATTCACCCGAGCCTCCTTCGCACAGCCGCCTCCATGATGTCGACTGGAGGCGTTTTACCCGTCCAGATCCTGAACGATTCTGCGCCCTGGTACACAAGCATCTTAACACCGTCGATTACAGCAGCGCCTGCCTTCCGCGCCTCTCGCAGCAGCTTCGTATCCACCGGATTGTATACGATATCGAATACAGTTAATCCCGGGTGCATCATGTCAGATGTCGCAATTGTCTCCTCAATGTTCGGCGTCATGCCCACTGATGTTGAGTTTATCAATACACCGGCTTTTTCAAGGAGGCCCGGAAGCTTGCTCAGGACTGCCGATTTCACGTGCAGCTCTGCTGCAAGCGATGCTGCCCTATCTTCCGTCCTGTTGACTATCGTTACGCGCGCGCCCGCTTTCACAAGATGGAACGCGATGCCCCGCGCCGCGCCGCCTGCACCAGCGAGCACGACCTCAGCGTCCCGCAGCCCGACGCCCCGCTCTGCAAGCGCACGCATCGCCCCGAGACCGTCTGTGTTGTAACCCCGGATCCCGCCACTGAAATCAACCGTGTTTACAGCCCCGATTTTTTCCGCCATGGCATCCGCGTCCACTACCTCCAGCGCCTTCTCCTTCAGCGGTATCGTGAGGTTGAGACCCCCGAAACCGAGCGCAGCGGCACCACGTATGGCATCACCAAGGCGTTCCTTACCTACCCTGAAGGCAAGGTACTCGCACTCAAGACCGAGCGCGTTGAAGGCAGCATTGTGCATCACAGGCGACAGGCTGTGCGAGACCGGGTCTCCCAGTACAGCGAACACTTTTTTCATGGGACTGGATAAGGTCTCCTATGGTAGAAAAGTGTTTTTGTATGTTACTTCAGGCGTATCAGGTTCTCCCTGCCCTTCTTCACCTTGACCACCAGATCTTTTGTATGAAGCGATTGTATAATTGCGCTCACCTTTGACTTTGAGAACCCGGACTTCTGCACTATGTCTGACTGATACACCGCACCGCCCGATTCACGCAGGATGGCAATGATTCTGTCCTCTTCGCCGATTTCGATACCTGTGAGCTCAATCCCCTGCTCTTGTGCGCTTCGCGTTCCGCCTCTGCCTTTCAAGAACCTGTATATGAGGAAAACGCCAGCAACAATGACCATGAGGGCAGCACCCACGGCTGCCAGATATTGGGTCAAGCTCTGTGCGCTGCCGGTTTCGGTGGTTTTTGCTATCTCTAAGCGCGGCTCACCCGGGGCAAAGCTGCGCATCCCGTACCAGCTGAGTTCCCCTGCACCCGCCTTATCCGGCTGCGGCGAGACTGACGATACCTGATAACCGCCCGGGTACTGGAGCACGAGTGCATCATCCTTTGACAGGTACAGCCCGCCCACGAACACATCACCCACACTGATTCCGCTCCCTACCCGGGCAAAATTGCTCCAGTCGCATGACAGCAGCATAACGCCGTACACCCCTGTGGCAGTTGTCAAAGTACTGGATGTGCTCTTGAAGTTCGATGCTGAAATGCTCCGGGACGTGGCTGCACTTGCCTCTGCGGTCACGTTCTTCATAAGGGTTTCAAAACCCCTGACGATCCCCTGCTTAGACAGGTTTTCAAAAGCGCTCACGTCTTCAGGGGAATCCAGAAGTGTCCTGTACTCCACTGTCCATGATGCAGACCCATCTCCATGCACCTGTATCCTGTATGTTGTCCCTGCGTCTGCCGATGGCGTGACAACTATTAAGATAAAAAAGAAGAGCAGCGTGCAGTTCTGCCGGTTCGACATACCCGTCAATAGGGGCAAATACAGGTTAATATCTTTCGGTATATCGTCCCGGCTCGCCGGTTACGCTGCCCCGGATGTATAGAGATAATCAGCCATGTAGCGAGGAAGCTCGGCAGATATCTCGTATTCTTTCAGGTTTGTGAGACATGCGGTCTTGCTTACAAGGTCAGGATATGACAGCTCCTTCGTTTTGTTCAGCTCGAAGACAACGAAGAGTGCCATCATTATCTTCTGGTCCTTGTATGGAATGCTCCGAATGTTTATCCTGAGTTCACTGATGACGCTGTCCTTCCCACGCGCCATTTTCTTTGCGTCATAGTTCCTGACAATGCTGAATATGGCATCCTCATGTTTCATATGTTCCCCTCCTTAATTGGATTCCTAATTCCCTGCAGGGTTCTTTTTGGTTTTCCCTGGCTTTTCTCTATCTTCCCTGAGATCATCGCGATTTTTCTCCTCTAACTTTTTCTTCTCTACCGTGTCCATGAACTTTTTCTCAAGGCGCTCGCTGTTCGAAAGGGCGTTTTGTAGCCCTGCAACCGCTTCCGCTGAGGTCATGTTAGCCAGCACACCTCGCAGAACAAACTCATGATTTTGTATCCTGGTATAAGCAATCTCAAGTCCTTTTTCTGTGATAGCTGTGCTGTCAGTGCTTTCGATGTCTCCAATCTCCTCTTCATAATGCGATAGCACCCGCCCGACTGCGGATGCTTTGCCCTGCCTTGCCATCCTGTTCGCCTCAGCCAGTCTCTCCTCTGCGTGTGCCAGCTTCTTATTAAGCCTGTCAGTGGCATTGACCGTGAACGCCTCATCAAGGTCTTCGAATATTATCTTGATTTCATACAGCGGTCCAGTTGGCGAGGTCAGACTTTCAATAGCATCCTCTTCCTCCAGTTCATCCGCCTCATTTTCGCCCACTGATTCAGTAGCTTCTGATTCAGTAGCTTCTGATTCAGTAGCTTCTGATTCAGTCACCTCTGATTCGGTCTCCTTCGAGACGCCGGCAGAATGCTCGCCATCAGCGGATTTTTTGCCTTGCGCTCCTCCGTTGTCACTATCACCTTTCTGGCTATCATGTGATTTCTGGTCACTTGCCTTTTGCTTGTCATTGGATCCTGTCCTGTCTGCAGCTGCTGCGGTGACTACAGCAAGCAGCACGACTAAAGCCATAATTATTTTGATGTTCGTACTCATTTCATCCCTTTTTAGCACGGCATCCCGCTNNCTTCAATACAAAAAGGCACCTACTGTATCAATAATAACAAAAAGTTCTTGATAATCCCGGATGCTCCGAAAACGTTCCATATTGTTCATATTACTTTAAAGAGGATTATAATGACTTGTTTTTAGTAAAAGAAAAGGTATTTATAAAATCCATTTCTTATATAACAGCGGAGAGAGCATGGAACTCAAGGTACATCCAATAGGTATCAATGTCGGCAGGTACAAAGTCCTGCTGAACGTGCTGGACGCGGTCGAGCTCGGCGTCCGCGCAGGTGACCGCGTTCGTGTTAAAGACCACGGCTACATGACCGCACTTGTGGAAACATCGGAAAATATGATAGAGCAAGGGTCTGTCGGTGTATATCTTGATTGCATGAAGAAGATTGGAGAGCCCTGCCCGGTAACGGTTGACATCATCCCGTCCTTGCGCCCGAGCTCGGTGGGATTCATCAAGAAGTTCATGAACCACGAGAAGCTCACAAAGGAAGAGATTCACAGCATCGTCCAGGACATAGTGAAAGAGAACCTGAGCGAGACCGAGCTTTCCGCATTTGTCACAGCCTCGTATATCCACGGCATGAGCATGGACGAGATAGAATGGCTTACGAGAGCCATGATAGACACAGGTNNTCACAAGAGCCATGATAGACACAGGTGAGAAGATCGAGTTCGATGCGCATCCCGTGATGGACAAGCACAGCATCGGCGGCGTACCCGGGAACAAGATATCCCTGCTGGTTGTCCCCATAGTGGCTGCCAGCGATCTCCTGATACCCAAGACCAGCTCGCGCGCAATAACAGGAGCGGGAGGCACTGCAGATCTGATGGAGGTACTTGCGCCAGTTGATTTCTCAGCATCCGAGATCAAGCAGATAACGGAAAAGGTCGGCGGAGTTATCGTTTGGGGCGGGGGTACGAACATCGCACCCGCAGACGACAAGCTGATACGCGTGGAATATCCGCTGTCCATAGACCCCCACTGCCAGCTTCTAGCATCGATAATGGCAAAGAAGGGCGCTGTGGGAGCTGATTGTGTCGCCATAGACCTGCCGGTCGGCGCCGGGACAAAGATAGCCGACCCGGCTGAGGGCAGGAAGCTTGCACGGGAGCTTATAGATCTCGGTGAGCGGCTTGGCATGAGCGTTGAGTGTGCCATGACCTACGGCTCGTCGCCTGTGGGCAGGACAATAGGACCAGCTCTTGAGGTGAGGGAGGCGCTCAAGGTGCTTGAGACCATGGAGGGACCGAACAGCCTCATCGAGAAGAGCACGTCCATAGCAGGCATACTGCTCGAGATGGGTGGAGTAGCCATAAAAGGGCAGGGCAAGGAAAAGGCACTGGACATCCTGAGGTCAGGCAGGGCTCGCGCAAAGCTCCTTGAAATCATCGAGGCACAGGGCGGCGACCCGAAGGTGACGCATAATGACATAGCGGTAGGGTCGCACAAAGCTGATATTCTCTCTCCTGCAGACGGCTATGTCGTGGAGTTCGATAACAAGCGCCTTGTGGAGATAGCGCGGATAGCTGGCGCGCCTGCGGACAGGGGTGCAGGCTTGTGGCTGCATCGTAAGAAGGGCGAGCTGATCAAGAGAGGCGAGCCTCTGCTCACGATATTTGCAGAAAAGGACTGGAAGCTCACGAATGCGCTTGGAGCAGCCCAGAAGACGCTCCCAATGATCGTTGAGGGGATGCTGCTTGAGAGGATGCCGGGGCTGCGGGAGATGCCGGTAACGCACATATAGGGTCAGTGATATATACCAGGAGTGCTTCTTATTTATCATGGTCTCTAAGAGGGCTATCGCCACAGGGATGCTCGTTCTGATGGCGGCGGCTTTCATTTATGTGTTCGCCATCCAGAGCCCCGAACCTTCTGGAAATATAAATATCGCTGGCTATGCGAGCGTGGCTTCAAGAGATGCTGCTTCTGCGCTGCTCTCGACCGCAAGCGCTGCTGAAAGTACCGAGAAGGAGAGCACAGAGGTAACAGTATATAACCAGAACATAGCGCTCGTGAAGGAGACGAGGAGCGTAAAGCTGGAGAAGGGTTACAACACTGTCAGGTACGTGGATGTGGCCTCGCTGATTGACCCGACCTCAGTCCTGTTCTATGACCTGAGCCAACCTGATACCGAAGTGCTGGAGCAGAACTACGAGTACGATATAGTCAACAGGGAGAAGCTTCTCAGCAAGTATCTGGACAGGGACATCACGATAACATCCGGTAACGTGACCTACACGGGAAAGCTTCTCGGCACAGGCGGCGGCATTATTCTTGAGACCAATAGCGGCGTCATTACCCTTGACAGGGCTGATAAGATAGAGTTCCCGGATGCTGCGGGACTGCTCACGAAGCCCACGCTCGTGTGGTACCTGCAAACCGATTCGGCGGGGGAGCACAGGATACAGACTACGTATCTTACCAACGGGATGAACTGGAATGCAGACTACGTGCTGAAGGTCGGCAGGGACGATTCGGCTGGAGACCTCAAGGGCTGGGTCACTGTGGATAACAGGGCAGGCACCTCGTATCCCAATGCGAAGCTCAAGCTGGTTGCAGGCGACGTCAACATGGTCTATGCTCCAAAGGGTTTTGAAGCCTACCGGTACCCGACACCCGTGGCGACGGCAGCCGCTTACGGCACAGGATTTGTTGAGAAGCCTCTTTTTGAGTACCACATATATTCGCTGGGCAGGAAGACAGATATCGGCAGCAACGAAATCAAGCAGATATCCCTGCTTCGCTCTGACGGAGTGAAGCTGAAGAAGGAGCTTGTGTACGATGGAGCATACTACGGCGACAAAGTGAGGGTAATGCTTGAATTCGCAAACTCAGAGTCGAACGGGCTTGGCGTGCCCCTGCCAGGAGGGAGGGTGCGTGCGTATAAAGAGGATACCGACGGGCAGCTCCAGTTCCTTGGCGAGGATTCCATCGACCACAAGCCGAAAGACGAGAAGGTAAGGGTGCACATCGGAGATGCCTTTGACGTCGTGGGCACGCGCACGCAGACCGATTACAGGAAGCTCGGTGAGAACGCGTATGAGTACAGCTTCAAAATCGAGCTCCGCAACCATAAGACGGAAGCTGTTGACGTGACCGTGGTCGAGCACCTGCACGGGAGCTGGAGGATAATTTCCAGCTCTGATGCGTACACGAAGAAGGACGCGAACACCATTGAGTTCTCAGTGAATGTCGGGGCGAACGCCACAAGAGTCATAACATATACCGCTGATATCGGCTACTGATGCGCTGTATAGCTGACAGGATGCTTGGCAGGCTTGCGCGCTGGCTGCGCCTGCTGGGAAATGATACCCTTGGCTCAGCGCCGGATGAGGATGACGATATGCTGCTCGCCAGGGCGCTGTCCGAAAAGCGCGTGCTGCTCACGCGGGACGGGCATCTTGCGAACAGGGCTAAGAAGGCTGGCGCGGATGTATATCTTGTCAAATCCACGGATATCGAGCAGCAGCTTGGTGAAGTATGCTCGCATTTCGGGCTGGATATCAGGGCAGTGATGGACAGGTGCACGCTCTGCAACTCGATGCTTAGAGCGGCGGCGCCTTCTGAAGCAAGGGATTACGTGCCTGCCGGGATAAAGGAGCTCTGGGTGTGCGATACATGCGGGCAGGTGTACTGGGAGGGGTCGCATATGGATAATATCATGAGCAGGGTGGAGAGGCTGCGGGCAAAATCGCACATTTGATAGAAAAACCCTTATCCCGCCGCACATGAATATTCCTTACAATGAAGCTCTACGAGTTCGTGGCAAAGCAGCTGTTCAGGAAATACGGCATAGCCACGCCCGAAGGTGAGGTCGCAGACACGCCTGAGAGCGCAGCGCAGATAGCAGGCAGGCTCGGGCGCGCTGTGATAAAAGCCCAGGTGCTGACAGGCGGTAGGGGCAAGGCGGGCGGGATTGCACCCGTCACCCAGAGCAATGCGCTTGAGACCGCAAAAAGGATACTTGGAATGAGCATCCGCGGGCTTCAGGTAAGAAAGCTGCTTGTCGAGGAGGACAAAAGCCCGGAAAAAGAGCTGTACCTCGGCATCACGATAGACAGGGGAAAGCGGCGCCCGGTCCTGATAGCAAGCCGGCTCGGCGGGGTTGACATCGAGGAGGCTGCGCGGAAGGCGCCGGGCAGTATAATTCGGACGCACATCGACCCGCTTGCAGGGCTGTTCGACTACCAGGTGCGCACAGTGTCGAGAAGGCTCGGGACTGATGTCGGTGATGTCGCATTCAGGCTATATCGCCTTTTCATAGAGCGCGACTGCACGCTCGCTGAGATAAATCCTCTGGGGGTGGTGGCGGACGGCTCCCTCTGCGCGCTTGATGCGAAAATAACGGTTGACGACAGCGCGCTCTTCAGGCAGCCGTTCATGGAAGAGGAGTCGGGTTCCCCTGAGGCTATTGCGAAAAAGCACGGGATGAGCTATGTGGCGCTCGACGGCAATATTGGCTGCATCGTTAACGGAGCCGGGCTTGCCATGGCATCCATGGACCTGATAAAAGGCTTCGGGGGCGAGCCGGCTAACTTCATGGATGTCAGGGGAGGCGCAGGCGCAGAAGATGTTGCAGATGCGCTTTCGATTGTGACTTCCAACCCAAATGTCAGGGCTGTGCTGGTAAATATCTTCGGTGGCATAACAAGATGCGATGAAATTGCAGTCGGCATACGGGATTTCCGGAGGCGCATGGACATCCGGCTGCCCGTGGTAGTGAGGCTCACTGGCACCGGGGAAGCAGAGGCAAGACGCTTGCTTTTGAGTACAGGAGTGATAGCAGCAGACTCATCCGAGGATGGCGCAAGGCAGGTGGTGGCTCTTGCTCATCAGCCGTGACACCCGAGTCATCGTTCAGGGCATGACAGGCAAAGCCGGCTCTTTCCAGGCAAGACAGATGCTGGAATTCGGAACTAACATAGTGGCTGGCGTCTCGCCCGGGAGAGGCGGGGAAGAAGTCCACGGCGTCCCTGTATTCGATAGTGTGGAAGAGGGCGTGGCAGAAACGGGTGCCGATGCGTCAGTGATATTCGTGCCTGCCAGGTCCGCGGCTGATGCCCTGTTCGAGGCGGATGATGCTGGAATTGGACTTGTCGTATGCATTACGGAGGGCGTGCCTGTAAAGGATACTATGCGGGTGTGCAGGTATTTCGAGGGCAGGGCAAGGCTCATAGGTCCGAACTGCCCGGGCATCACGGTTCCCGGTGAGTGCAAGATAGGGATAATGCCCAACGGCATCCATCTTCCTGGCAGGGTTGGCGTTGTGTCCCGCAGCGGCACGCTAACCTACGAGCTTGTGGAGCTGCTGACCAGGAACGGCATAGGGCAGAGCACGTCCATAGGCATCGGGGGCGACCCCGTTCCAGGGATGTCGTTCCTTGATGCACTTTCGCTTTTCGAAAAAGACGAAAAGACGGATGCAGTGTTGCTTGTGGGCGAAATCGGCGGGACATCGGAAGAAGATGCAGCCGGATTTATTCATAAGATGAGCAAGCCGGTCATTGCATACGTGGTAGGCATCACGGCACCGCCTGAGAAGACAATGGGGCATGCCGGCGCCATCATTTCGGGCAGGAGCGGGACAGCACAGGACAAGATATACGCGCTTGAGAAAGGCGGGGCTATGATTGCGAGCGGTCCAGGTGACGTTGTGGAAAAAGTGAAGCGCACCCTTGCGAAAAACTGATGCAGTTTCCCGCAGTTCGGTCAGCTCACTCTGGCTAAAGCGAAATCATTAATATCATTGACAATGATGAGGAAATCCTGAGCCAAGATGAGAGTGGAAGCGTGAGGATATACACCGCGCCAAACAAATCAGGGAACAGACGTTCATTCACGGTTCTTCTTGCGATGCTGCTCGTCCTTATTCCTGCAGGAGCTACATCCGCCGCATCGAAAGAGGACGCGCTGGTGATGTCTGCCGGTGATACATGGAGCCCCGGGGATGGTTGGAGCATTACTTTGAGGTCAATCACTGTGCAGGATGACACACGTTCCACCGTCTTTTTCGTTGCGCGTTCCACTGGCGGAAGAGAGGTCACAGCCTACGAGCAATCGGTCGCTGAAGGAGAGACGCTTCTGGTAGGCAGCCTGAGCGAGCTCGGCATACAGATGTCCGCTTCTGGTAACACTGGCAATACTCTGGATGGTACACATTCAAATTACTACAATTACGTGTTCGAAAGGAATTACATCCCAGCAACTGACAGTTATAACTACACGGGAATCTACAGGGAATTCCTCAAGGGCTATGTATCCATAGATAAAATATCGGCCTGGGAAAACGGAAGCGTCAGGCTCAGGTACCGGGATGCCTGGGAGGAACAATCCCTTTCGCCCGGAGATTCATTGGACATCGGAGAAGGCTGGAAGGTAATGGTCAGCTCAATAGACGCCAGTTCGGGGACGGCTTCTGTCACCGCCTCATTCAACATCCTTGACCACGCTGTCAGGGAAGATAGATATACCTTGCCCGAAGGCGGATACTACATAGTGCCAAACACGGACTACCAGACTTTTGCCAGCATGTATTTCCAGCCTGCCTCATCCCAGGACTATGAATACTACAGGAAATACGTCAAGGGCGCGGTCATAATCGGGAAAATATCCGCTTCTTCGGGAAGGGTGGACATCCTTTATACTGAGTCGCCGTTCCGGAGTGCGTCCTCGCAAAAAGATTTCTCGCCCTCATCGTTCGCGGCGCCCGCTGCTGTCGCGCTAGGCACTACTGCCATGGTCGGCGCAGCAGCCACGGTATCGGGCGGCTCGGCATTCAATGTGTTGAGCCTGTGGCTGCAGAAGCTTGAGGTAATGCTCATCGAGCTGCTGAAGCTCGGAGGCAAGTCCGCGTTCGATGATGTGGAAGAAAAGTTACTGGCTGGAAAGATATCCGAAGATACACTTGCGAAGCTCCAGTACAGGAGCGACCTCGCCAGGCTTGTGCTGGCAGGAGTGGTGCTGTTCCTTGCTTTTGACATAAGTTTTGATTTGTTCTCCACGAATATCCGGGACACCTACCAGATGGACCCAATTATATTCTTTGTGATACTGGCTGCATTTGCGGTCGTGGCTGAGGTCGGTCATGACCTTGCAATAAAACTGGCGCTGCGCAGCACGGGAGGCAAATCCACGTTCAGGCTTTCGCTCATCGGTATCCCGATGACCCTTCTGTCGGGATTGCTCGGGTTTGTCATCACCGCAGCCGGCGGGACGAAGATACTCCGGGTATTTGAGAGCGGGCGGCGGGGGGCTACGGTTGCGGCATGCGGCGCGCTCTTCAACCTTGTGCTGGGCGCCGTGCTACTGTACATTGGCATCGCGTATCGGATGAGTTGGCTGGCTTTCGCTGGAGCCATGCCTAACCTTGCGAATGCGGCGTTCTCTATGTTCCCGACATATCCTTTCGAGGGCAGGAGGGTGGTGCGGGGCAGCAGGCTTGTCTGGGGGCTTGTGTTTTTCACTTCAATGATGTTCTATGTGTATGCGATGTGAGACAGGACAACCTACTTATTTTCCATGCTCGTTCAAATACTTGGTTATTTTCGCAATAAACTCATCAAAATCCCCAAGGTTCTCGTTCAGGAATTCATAGGACAGCCCCTCATCAATCCCGGCATATCTGTGCACCAGAATATTCCTGAATCCCTTCATTGATTTCAGCTTTGATTTCATTTTTTCGTCAAAAACGCCATTTTTCACAAGAATATCGAGAATATCAGTGTCAGAGCGTGGCATTCCAAGTCTCTGGTCTGTATTGATAATCGCGCATATGTCAAATACACTCTCAATGCAGAACTCTATTCGCTTGTACATGCCGTCTTTGACCAGCCCAAGCGACTCAAACTCCGGAAGGCTTTCAGGCAAATTATCCCTCAATATTTCCAGACTCTCCTGAATTTCAGCAATTTTCTTCCGGATTATCTCAGTCCTCATGCCAGCGCCCTCTCCCCGATATAATCATAATACCGGTATTTGAAATCATCAAACTCTTTTATCGTGGAAATCGCAACTTCATACAAATGCTCCTCATCCCTGCAAAAAATAACTTTGCCCTTGAATACCTCTTTCTTCACATAAACAGGAAGCTGGGTAAATATCTGCACATCGAAAAAAGAAGGAAGCTCGGATAAAACCCTGAGCCTGAACTTTGAGCTTTCATAATCTCCTGCATCAACATCGATGCACAGGTCGATATCAGAGTTTTCACGGGTTGTGCCTTCAGCCGCTGAACCATACAGTATGATGAATCTTACTTTTTCAAATCCATTGAGGTTCTTAAGCTTCTCCACATTGATTTTCACAAGCTCATCAATTTCATCGGGGCTCATTAAAGTTTCACATATTATCTGATAGTGATACTAATATAAAATTATTATTCATAGTAATACTGGTCAATTCCCAACTCTATATTCACTAACTGAATTATTCACTAACTGAACACTATTTACAAACCACCAACAGACTTAAGTATACGTTATAATAA